>JAIPDI010000040.1 GCA_021737785.1 Deltaproteobacteria bacterium | reverse complement strand
GGTAAGTTGCAAAGCCCCCATTTTCTATCATAAATCTCCATAGACAATTTTTAACCTTTAACCAAGGAAAGGAGATTTATGATGAAAGACTATTACCAAAAATCCATGAGAGCCCTGCAACTCGCCGGCATGAGCGAACGTACACAGCAATGCTATACGCGCTCAGTTCGGATGCTGGTAGATTTTTACAGCAAAACCCCCGACAAAATTAGCGAACAGGAGCTTCAAGACTATTTCCTCCACCGGAAAAACAATGACAAGTGGGCCGCTGCAACCATGAGAATATGCTATAGCGGTATCAAATTCTTTTTCATCAACGTGCTCAGACGTGAGTGGCATACCCTGGAACTCATCCATGCCAAACGGGAACAAACCCTACCTACGGTATTAAGCGTCAAAGAGGTCTGGACCATCATCAATACGGTCAATACCATCCAAAACAAAACCTATCTCACCACCGTTTATTCTTGTGGCCTCAGGTTGCATGAAGCGTTGTTCCTTCAGGTAACCGACATCGACGCCCAGCGACTGCGCATTCATGTCCACAGGGGAAAAGGCGCCAAAGACCGATATGTCCCCCTGCCGCAAGCCACCCTTCATATCCTGCGCCAATACTGGATAACCCATAGAAACCCCAAATGGATCTTTCCAAGACTCGGACATGGAGGCAATCAAGGTCCAACAGCCCAGGAGCCCATGAGCTATACCTCCGTGCAAGGGGCCTTGAGACGCGTACTTAAGCAACTCAATGTCACAAAACGTATTTCCATTCACACCCTGCGCCACAGTTACGCCACTCATCTCCTGGAAGCCGGCGTTAATATCCGACGTATCCAACAATATTTGGGCCATAGCAGCCTGAACTCCACGATGGTCTATCTCCATCTCACCACACAGGGCCATGAACACGCCTATGACATCATTGACTCACTGATGAAAGGAGATGACCATGAGAATAAATGAGATATTCCAGGAATATGCCCATCAGTATATCGAGCGCTTCGGTGACTCCATGCCTTTGGATCACCGAAAGGTCATCAACGCGATCGTCAACTGCCGCACCTCATCTTGTGGAACCATGATCTATCAATGCGAAGAATGCGGTCAAACCCACATCGTGTATCGATCATGCGGGAACAGGCATTGTCCCAACTGTCAACACCATAAGACCCATCAATGGTTGATAAGGCAGATGGAGCGACAGCTCCCCGGGCATCATTTTATGATCACCTTTACCGTACCTCAAAAACTCCGACGGTTCATTCGCAGCCATCAACGTCTCTGCTACTCCGCCCTTTTCAAAGCCTCTTCCGAAACCCTCAAAAAACTGACAGCCGATCAAAGATATGTCGGCGGGGACCTGCCAGGATTCCTGGGCGTGTTGCATACATGGGGGCGGCAGTTGGCCTACCATCCCCACATCCATTATGTCGTCCCCGGAGGCGCCTTATCCAAAAAGGATGGTTCTTGGCATCCTTCAAGGATCGATTTCTATCTGCCGGTAAAGGCCATGTCCAAGATCTTCAAGGCCAAGTTCCGGGCTGAAATGAAAAGGAGCAAACTTGATCCCCATATCCCTGAAGACGTCTGGAATCAAGACTGGGTGGTCAACTGTCAGGCCATGGGGGCGGGCGCTCACAGTATAAAATACCTGGCGCCCTACGTTTTCAAGGTGGCGATTTCAAACAGCCGTATTGTCAAAGTCGAGAACCACAAGGTCTTCTTCAGGTATAAAAAGCACCACAGCAACCGTTGGCGGACCATGGTCTTGGATGTCATGGAATTCATGCGGCGATTTCTACAGCATGTCTTGCAATGCGGATTCATGAAAGTACGCTATTATGGCTTCCTGAGTCCGGGATCTTCGGTTCCTTTAGAGAGAATCGAGGCCCTGATCGAGCTGTCTTTCGGGTTTGAAATATCCAAACCCGATATCACTATCGAACCCTTTGATCCCCCCACATGCAATCATTGCGGAGGGAGTCTCAAATGTATCGTTTCAATCGCTTCCCTTAAACCGATTCGATCCGGCTCCGGATAAGACCGGATTCGAACGTAAAAATCCTTCATAAACATAACGACCGTATCCATCTGTCGGAACGGCATAGGACTGCTATACTCCGATGAAGCTGAATTCGGCCTTCTACGGCTATGAAAGGCCCTTTACCGAAATGGATTGGAGGTGTTTCCCTCAACTCAAACCTCTGACTACCCTATTAAATCACCTTTCCTCTAAACCCTGGCGTCTACTCCCTTGCCAGATGCCGATTCTTTACCCTATATAGCATTTTCAGAAAATCGGGCTTCTTGAACAACTGATAGAGCCCGACCTTATCAGGATCGGCTCTATCCTTTGAGGTTATGCCTAATCCATTATCTCACGGTCAGCCGTCAAATTCATCTCTAGCCCTTATTAAATATGCCAAATCCCTGCCAGGGGCTTTCTTCTCCTGCTCGAGCAATTCGATGTTTTGCCTCTTGACGGTAAACAATGCTTTGACAGTCTTTGTTGGTTTCAACCTAATCACGCCCTCAATCATTTCAGCAGGGATCATAAGTAACGTCTCAAAGACACCGTGTTTTAGTTTCATCTTGTACAGACGGATGTGTTCTTCATACTTTGCACAGTAGTATGCAATTTCTTCTAGGATATCATTGTAATTTGCCTCTCTCTTAGAAACCTCTGTGATCCAATGCCGAAGGTATGTAAGGAGTTTCTTTGTTTCAGGATCATTTCGGAAATCAATAATCCTTTCCCAGGTAACACTTTCACACTCCGGTTCAGGCAATTGTTCTATCACAAGCCTGATTATATCGTCTTTACCAGTCCCAAAATCATCATTTAAAGCTATGTTGTCTGAATATAGAGGAAACGCATTTAGGGAAAAGCCGGTTTTCAAATCTATAGCTATCCCCCGCCTATCGTAATCCAGTTGATTTTTGAAACGCACTATTGATGCACCAACCCTCTGAAATGGAATGCCCAGTTTGTAGTGGAGCTGTTTCCCTATTCTTTCGAATGTTTCTTTGATGGCTTTGGCCAATATCTCAAACAACGATGTCAGATTCTGTGCTGTATAGCTCTGTATAGGGAACTCCAATTCTTTTGCCAGGGCATTCTCTCTTTCTTCAATTTCTTTCAATCTCTTTTCATAAAGATTCTGTCCTATCTTCTTTAAATAAGTAGTTTCACCAATATATTCCTTCACAGGGTCAATAATGATCCCCGCATCTATTAAATATTCTATCGATCGAATTGGGCACGCCAGTAGGGAATCCCTGAAGATAAACTCTGATAAAACGTTGGGTATCGCGATTTTGTCGAAAAAAAGCGCTTCCCGTTTTAACGAAGTTCCCAACAAATCAAGAGGAGATATAACCCCGACATATTCAAGACTCTGGATCATGCAGTCTTCCTTTAAGCATAACGCCTCGGATGAACCGCTCCGGTGAGGCCGTTCGCGGCCTTACCGGAGTAAAAGGGGAAAAGGGGTCAGGTCTGCTGTTGACTCTTGTTTGCCGTACCTTGTTTCTCATGATCTCCGTTGTCCACTTCGACAAACACCACGCATTTTATCACATAATGTCTCTGATATTTAATAGTCATAAGGCAAAACCGTTGCATGAATCCGTATCGATGCTGCCCGATCCCCCAAGGTCACGGAGGGCCTGGACCAGGGGATTCAGGAATCTGTTGTATTTGGGCAGACGGTTGTGTTTTGCCATGCTGAAATTTCTGCGTTGGAAGTCCGCATTGATGTGGACCGGCCTATTCCGGGATTAAAATCGTTCTGTGTGTATGGTTATGAAAATCGATCCTTGCGGATCGGAGATAGCGTTTTTGCTCCCAACAGGAAAAAAAGTCCCCATCAGGAGCGGGGTATGGGGTATTTGAGAGGATGCTTCATAAGCTGAAAGCTCAAAGGCTTAAGGCTAATGATTCATGGATTAGAATTTGGAAAGCTATTTGTCCGAAATTGACCAATTGTGGGGGATCATAGTGCAACTGATGGGTATGTCAAGCAAAATGTGAGAAAATGGGGCAGGAGGGCGATGCAGCGGGGTCATCAAGGCGTCGTGGGATAAGAAGGCGCAATTAACAGAGTGATGAGGGGCTGGTCCATGGGCGGTTCAATCTATGACGGCTCGTCCACAGGGTCCCGCCTCTCCCGGGATACCGGGATCATGGGGGTTTCGTTGACGATCAGCCGGAAGATATCGGGCCTGGCGTAATGGCCGGCCACATCAAAGTCGAACTTCCCTCGGCCGATATCGTTGAGGTCCAGATCCGCGGTGAGGATGGTCTCTCCGTCATAGTGGGGACCTGCCAGCACCTCGCCCAGGGGGCTGATGATGGCGCTGCCGCCCCGCATCAGGACCGCGTCCGGCGAATCCCCGAGCGATACGCGGACCGTGTCGGGAAAGTCTCTCTTGCGGATAAACTGACAGGCGGTCAGGACAAAGCAGCGGCCCTCGAGGGCCACATGCTGCATGGAGGGGATCCAGGTGTCCCGATCGTCCGCGGTGGGGGCACAGTAGAGGGCCACGTTTTTGGCGTACATGGCCATGCGCAACAGCGGCATGTAGTTTTCCCAGCAGATGACCGAGCCGATTCTCCCATAAGGGCTGTCCACCACGGTGAGGGTGGAACCGTCGCCGAATCCCCAGATCATGCGCTCCAGGGCCGTGGGCATGAGCTTGCGGTGCTTGCCGAGGAGCCGGCCGTCCGGGCCGAAGAAGAGGACCGTACAGTAGCAGGTGCCCCGTTCCCGCTCGATCACCCCGATCACCACATAGGCCCCGGAGGACGCCGCGGCCTCCCCGAGCCGTTGGGTCTGGGGGCCTGGCACCTCAATGGCGGCATCGAGATACAAGCGGAATTCCTCCCGTCCGGCCGGATCGCGGGCCCCCACCACCAGGCCGTAGTTGAGGCCCTTGGGATACCCTGTGATAAAGGCCTCCGGGAAAACAACGACCCTGGCCCCGGCGCCCGCGGCCTCGTCCATGAGCCGGACGGCCTTGTCCACACAGGCCTCGGTGTCAAAAGGGACGGCCCCTGCCTGTACCACTGCCACACGGACGTTCTTATCGCTTCCACTTGCGTTCATCTGCTCGCCTCCGTTGGACGTTGATTTAAACCGAAATGAGACTGGGCACCATATTAACAGATCCGATGGGCAAAAAACAGGTCTGCAAACTGTTTGGGCCAACCAACCGCACGATGCATACCGGCGTTTTCGCGATGATGTGCGAGAATTCCCCAAATTGTCTTTACACCGTCATTCCGGCGAAAGCCGGAATCCAGTCCGGCTTCAGCGGGATTTCTGGATGCCGATCGAAGATCCCGTACTTGCGGGGATCGAGTCCGGCATGACGAAAATGTCGGTACTATTTCGAAACAGTTAATAAGAAGGCAAAGAGAGATCACGGCGGGCTCACATCCGGCTCCTGATGAGACTGGGAAAGCTGTCCTTCCTTTTCTTGATTGCCCATTGATTAAATTCTGAAAAAGAGCGCCGTCGCCGTCAACCGGCTATATGCTCAAACCCGCTGATGCAACTGTCTCAATTTCGGACAGCTCGTGTTTCATTCGTTGTTCAGCATGCCACAGGTCATACGCCTGCTGCATGCGCAGCCAAAGCCCTGGGCCGTTGCCGGCAAATTTTCCGATCCTCAGCGCCATCTCGGTTGTGATGGGATGGGTACAGGCCAGGACACGATGCAACTGTTGTCTGGAAACACCTAATCTCCGTGCGGCTTCGCTTACCGAAATTCCAAGCGCCGGGAGCACGTCTTCGCGCAGAATTTCACCGGGATGAATCGGTGGGCGATTTAAGGGACGCTTGGCGTCATATTCAGGCATAATTTACACTCGTGCCGGCAATTTTAAACGGGCTCGGGAGAAAAAGGAGGCTTCTTCACATCATCACAGGTTCCCGGCAGGTCGGCAAGACCACCGCGGCCTTGCAGATTGCGGCCACGTGGAATGGTCCTGTCATTCATCGCTCTGGCCAGGGCTGCTCTCAGGGCGGCGATGCTGTAGGGTTTGCCCAGGAAGGCCTGTGGCAATTGCGAACCCGTGCCTGCCATGACATGCGCCTGGTCGTATCCGCTGACCAGGATAACGGGGATATCAGGTTCAAACCCTCGAAGGGCCTCAATGGTCTCCCACCCGCTCATCCGCGGCATGGTCAGGTCGCACAGCACGCAATGGATTTCTTTTTGGTGTTTTTGAAACACCTCCACCGCCTCAATGCCGTCTTTTGCTTCCAGCACGTTCATGCCCAGGCGCGTCAACACCATTGCGCCTGTCTCTCGAGCGAGCGGATCGTCTTCAACCAGCAGCACTGTCTCGGCCTCCAGGCGATTGGCGGGTTCCATTTGCGGAATCGCCTGTTGACGGGAAACTGCCTCGGTCGTCAACGGCAGATACACGCGAAAGACGCTTCCCTGCCCCGGCGCGGTCTCCACCGTGATGCAGCCGTCATAAGATCTTACAGTACCCAGTGCCACGGGCAGACCGAGACCGCGGCCGATGAACTTGGTGGAGTAAAACGGATCGAATAGCTTCTCGATGACGTCCTCTGCAATGCCGCAGCCCGTATCCGCCACCTCCAGATACGCATATCCCGGTGCCCCTGCGCCAAACGCAACCGGCTGGCGATGGACCGATGGGATGTCTGCAGGGGATGCCGTTCCTATGCTTACCGATACCAAACCCGGCTGCTCCCCCATGGATTCACAGGCATTGATCGCCAGGTTTCTCAGGAGCTGTTGGATTTGAGCGGGGTTGGCCTTGATGGCCGGACCAGGTTCGGGCATGTCGGCCTTGAGGGTGACATGCACCGGCATATCGGATCTGATGTCGGGCAGAAACTCACGGCAGAGCATGGACAGGTCCAGCGGCTCGCGGTTGCCCGCCGTCTGCCCAAGGTAGGCCAGCATCAGGCCGGTGATTTCCGAAGCGCGACGGGTCGCGTTAATGGCTTTCGTGAGGTGGTCGCCGGCGACCGACTCCCGGGCCAGGTCCAGCATGGCCATTTCCAGGTTTCCCATCACGACGGACAGCAGGTTGTTGTAATCGTGGGCAATAGCGCCCGCCATACGGCCAAGGCTTTCAGCCTTCTCAACCAGACGGACGGTCGCCTCGGCCTGCTTGCGCTCGGTTGTCTCCACAAGGGAAAAAACCAAACCATCTACCTTTCCAGTATCGTCAAATACCGGCGAAAGTGTCCAGTCCCAGTACGTGATTCCACGTTCCGGCTGGTCCGGGAACTCAAACGGTTTGTCACGGAACGAGATAGACTGACCGGTATCCCGTACCCGCTTGAATAAGGCTTCGTTCTCTTCGTGGGGATATAAGAAGAAATGGTTTTCCCCGATGAGTTCTTCCGGTGTGCGATGGCACGTTTCCGCGTACACGGAGTTGACGGCGACAAAATTGAAATGGGTATCCAAATAGACAAGGTGGGTATGAGCATTATCAATAATGGCCTGATGTATCCGCTTTTGCTTTTCCAGCGCCTCCGCCGCCTGCTTGCGGTCAGTGATGTCCCGGGCTAAAGCCAAGATGTATTCACTATTTTGAAAAGCAACCTTGGAAACAGTCACTTCTGCCGGATATACAGAGCCGTCTTTTCTCTTGTGTCTTACCTCAAAAACAACGGCGGGATCTTCTGTTCTCATTGACTCCCAATGCGTTTGCCGATCATGCCGATCACGGGCATCCGGGTCGATATCAAACACACTCATTTTTTGGAGTTCTTCTCTGAGGTAACCGGTATTCTTGACAGCGGCCGTATTTACATCGATGATATTACCTTTCAGGTCGTGCAAAAAGAGCATTTCCGCAGCCTGATCAACTAAAGACCGAAATTTCTCCTCACTTTCCCGTAGCGCCTCCTCCGTTTGCTTACGGGTGGTGATGTCGTGCATGGTAACGATTGCACCGATTCTTCGGCCGGTTGCATCGGTCAGTGCCTGTCCGTTACAAACCAAAAAATGGGGATTGCGGCCTTTGGGGAACACCATAATCTCTGCATTGCGAACGCGCTCCCCTCCCAGGGCTCGGAACAGTGGGATATCCGCTTGAGATAACGGCGTAATAGCGTCCGTCTGATACAGGCCGTAGTGTTCGGCCCATTGATGCGGCGGAAGGGGTTCTTCTGGCAGACCGTGTAAGCGTCTCGCCGCCTCATTGAACCTGATAATCCGCTCATCCTCGCCGCAGATGATGATGGCTTCTTCTATATTGTCGAGCACTGCAGATAGGAAGGTGCGTTCGCTCTCGAGCGCTTCCTCCGTCTGTTTGCGCTCGGTGATGTCAACAACCTGAATCAGATAGCCGATTATGGACTCTTCTGGTGCCACGACTAACGGGGTAATTTGCACATCCAGATGGATTGTCCCCGATTTTGTTGCTCTGTACAGACGCTGTTCTTTTATCTTTTCAAAATCAAAGAATGCGTCATACCTTACTTTTTCGCCTTTCCTCAGCCGTTCCATATACTCTTCTGGAATATGCGGGTCTTCGAAAAGCTTGAATCTCCTCATTTCAGAAATACCTGACACGCCAAAAGCATCTAAAAAAGCATTATTTGCATGGAGTAATTGACCTTCAGGGTCATAGAGCGCGATTCCGATGGGTGATTCTTCATAGATAGCCGCTAACCATGTCTGTGACGCTTTACGCCCAAACAGTTCACCTTCCAATCCTTTGACCTTTTGTTCCAATTCCTCGTAGGTTGGTTTGCTGCCCATATTGGTATCCTCCAATTTCCCCCCCTATAAGAGAATATTTTCTGTATTAGAACACAGGCCCGGTGGCTGTTCCATAAAATGCGTCGTGCTTTTTCGTCGGCCCCTTCCATTATCATACTATGGAACCAATAAAATTTCAGTCATATAAAAGCGGCTCCTCGTGTGCGTTTTGAATGCTGAAATCTACGGACTTGCATCGAAGGTTCGCTCCCAACAGGCGGTACAGCTCCTGTCAGGAGATGGGTTGGGGTAGGTTTGGGTACTGCACGTGGGAATGAAGGCCTAATCTTCTCCTGTGGGTTCGAAGTTGCGCTTGGCCGCCAGAAACGTCGGGAGGTGGACAAGAAGATGCCAGAGGCTCCTTCGGTGCTGCCATAGCCTTCCGCGAAATCTCCTGCGCCAGCCCTCATCTGAATAGAACCTTTTGACAAATCGATTGTAAAGTTCGTCAAGCCGTTCTTTTGACCCGATCCCCTTTGGCACGAACACAAAGTTGAGGCAGTTCATTTTGCGCCAGTCATTGTCGAACGTCCCCTGTTCGAATATGGTGGACCAGACGGGCGCCCCGGGAAACGGCGTGAACTTGGACATGTTCATGTCGTCGAGCCCAAGCGACATGACAAAGTCGCCGGTCCTCTGGATCGAGGCCTCCGTATCTCCGGGGAGCCCCATCATGAACAGCCCCTTTGCCCTGAGCCCCGTCGCCTGGATACGTCTCACTGTATCCCTCACCGCTTCCAGGCTCACCCCCTCCTTTAAAACCTCTATCTGCTGAGGATCCCCGCTCTCGATCCCCACTGAGACCTGGAGGCATCCGGCATCTTTGAGCATTCGCAGCAGGTCATCATCCGCATGCCCTACCCGCACCGCACAGTTGAACTGCATGCCCAGAGGTCTTCTGATGAGACGGTCGCAGAGTTCCTGAATACGCCGGCGGTGGGCCGTGAACAGGTCGTCGTAGATATTGATATGACGGACCTTGAAACGCGTCCCCAGGTATTTCATGTGCTCATAGATATATTCGGCCGAGTTGTAGCGATACCCCTTTTTGAAGACGGACCGGTCGCAGAATGAACATTGATAGGGACATCCCCTGCTGGTGATCATGGTTGCGCCGGGTCCCAGGATGTAGCTGAACAGGGGGAGGTTGTACCCCTTTGGAAAGCCCGCCAGTTTTTCATAAGCCGGGAACGGGAGCGCGTCCATGTCAGGGATGTGGGCCCTGGGCGGGTTGGTTACGGGATGGCCGTGATCCCTGAAAATAAGACCCTCCATTTGGTGAGGGTCCTCCCCGGATGCAAGGGCTTCCAGGGTCCCCTCCCCTTCGCCCGGGCAGAGGAAATCGATGTTGGGGTAGTCCTCAAGGATGGCGGCGCCTAATGCAGAGATGTGCACCCCGCCAAACACCGTCCGGATCCGGGGCACGGCCTCCTTGATCATTGTTGCAAGCGCGTACCCGTCAAGGAATCCGGATGTGGTCGCGGAAAACCCGACCATGTCGGGACGATGGTCGAGGATGATCCGGGCGTTGGCCGCATTTCCCTGAGGGGCCCCGGGCCCCAGGCAGTCGTGGACAAATACCCGGTGCCCTCTCCTTTCGAGGAACGCGGCGATGGAGAGGAGACCCAGCGGCGCCATCCGATTGGCTGTTGGCGTGATATCCCGTTTTCCCGGCACCCAGTTGGACCCGGCGGGATGAACAAGTACGATTCGCATGTGAAATCCTCATTCGGGGCAAAATGATTGAAACAAAGACATTTGGCAGAATAATTTGGGGCAAAATGATTGAAACAAAGACATTCGGCAGAATAATTTAGACCTCTGCAAATTTCTTAGATCCCCCAATTCCTGAACTCAAAAATTCGCAATGCCAGGCAATGGCTTTCCGCCACAAAAAACAAGAAATCCTTTTTTGTCTCTTTGTGTCTCTGTGCCTTTGTGTGAGACATTTTCGGGTTGCGGCTACGTTGCAGCAGACCCGTTTTTTCGATGATCCAAGAGCTTCCGGTGCGGCCAGGGAAGAATGGATCTCAGGGTAAGCTTGGCGTTGAGCCGGCTGAGCCGAAGGTTGTCCCAAAAGAGGTGAAAATGACTAACCCGCGCCTCTCCCCGGGGATAATAGACCGAAATATCCGTTTCCAGCAATTCAACACCGGCCCAGGCCGCCTTGACCAGCACCTCGATCTCAAAGGTGTAGCGTTTTTCAACCAGTTTCAACCCTTCCAGGACCCATAAGGGGTAGACGCGAAAACCGCTCTGTGCATCTCCCAGATTCCTTCCGGTCTGGAGCCTCAGCCAGAAGTTGGAAATCCCCCTTCCCAATTGATTTGCACGGGGAACATCCGCATGTTCGAAATCGCGCTTCCCAACGATAACGGCATCCGGCGCTTCCTCTATCAAAGGAAGAAATCGTTTGAACTCCTTGGGGTTGTGCTGGCCGTCGGCGTCAATGGTCGCAATATGGGTCATCCCCAATCGTCGCGCCTCCCGGGTGGCGGTGATAATGGCCGCGCCCTTGCCGAGGTTTCGGGGATGACGGATCAGGTGCATGTTGAGGCCCTGAAGCAGGCCTGCAGCGTCATCAATGCTGCCGTCATCCACAACCAATACCTCCTTGTGGATCTGAAGCGCCTCTATGACAACGTTTCGAAGGGTGGCAGCGTGATTGTATACCGGTATGACAATGAGGATTTTGATCCGGGCCGGATCCGGCCGGTCCCCGTACGGGGTCGCCTGCAAACCGGAAACGGGAGGGGATGGATTCAAGGAGACCATTTTATTAATGGGATGGCGTCGAACATGCGTGGCCCAGTTGGACCAGGGTTTCGATCTCTTCCCCGTTGAAAAAGACCCTGCCGCGTCTGTCGAGACGGAGGGTCCCGTAGGATGACCGGCCGTCTTCCGGAACCTTTTCCAGTACAAAAAAGAGGGCGCCCGCAGGGCCTTTGACGGGCAGGAAAAATTCAGGGGGACACCCCGGATCGCAGAACCCGCAGACCATCTTTTCCACCTCACCACCGGCAATGCCCTCCAGAGCGGCATGCAGGCAGGCCAGCCCTGAAGGAGAAGCGTCATTGATCACGTAACCGGTCCCCGTAAGTCCGAAACATATTGCCGCCTCACCCAAAAAAGCGTTGGGAAGGGTATAGGAAAAGAGGGCCGGGCTGGCCATCCGCCCCCCGTCCGGCATCACTGTCTCGAAGTAGTCCATGTCAGTCCGGAGACACCCGCAGACACTGACAGCAATAATGCCGATATCCCGCGGTTGTGTCCATTCGGCCAGGTGCGCATCCTTCAACGCAAATCCGATGGCTGCCAGGCCCAGCCGGGACAGGTCGTCCATCCTTCCAAAGTGCGGGCAGGGGGTATCCAAAACCCGTTTTCGGGCGAGTCGCGGCAATTCACCGGCTGTCACGGCAAACCCCTTCCGGTCACCGCCCGGTCCCATCCCGGCGGCGGTTATCCAGCCCATACCAATGACCGCAGCGGTCATTCGGGGGTCCCCTTCCCCAGGATAATGGCGGCATTTATGCCGCCGAAACCCGAATTGGTAGACAGGAGACAGTCGCCGGAAATGCGCACAGGATCCCCGTGCACCCATCCTTCTGCGCCGGTTTCCGGTTCCAGAAATCCCGTTGTGGGAGGTACCGTCTGCCGGGAAAGGGCCTTTGCGCCCAAGGCCGCTTCAATGCCGCCCGCCGCCCCCAGGGCATGGCCGATAGCGCCTTTTACGGAAAACAGCGGGGGCGTATGGTTGCCGAACACCCGATGGAAGGCGGTCAATTCCATGGCGTCATTATGAACCGTCCCGGTACCGTGGGCGCAGACGGCGGATATCTGCTCCGCGGCCAGCCCCGCCTGTTTCAGGGCCCCTGTGACGGCCTTTATCAGACCCGAGCCGTCTCTTGCCGGGGCAGTAATATGGGAGGCATCGTTGGCTGCGCCCCATCCCAGGATTCTTCCCAGGGCAGGCCTGTTCTCCTTACGGGCCCGGTCCCGGCTCATCAACAGGAGGGATGCCGCGCCTTCCCCCAGAGACATCCCGCGCCGTCTCCGGTCAAACGGCATGCAGGGGACAGGGGACAACGCGCCCAATGACGAGAAGCCCGAAAACACGAATTCGGTCACCAGATCCGCACAGCAGACCAGCACCGCATCCCTCATGCCCGAAGCGATCATGGCCGCCCCCCTGGCCACGGCGATGGTGGAGGAGGCACAGGCCGCGCTGATGTTGATGCCCGCATGTTTCAGCCCGAGGCGACGGCCCAGGATTTCCGGCAGGGAGGAAAGGAGGAGATCCCGGTAATCGGCACAGCCCCCCCGCTGTAATCTTTCCAGGCTGTCTATCCCTCCCTTGGTGGTTGCAGTGATGAGAAAGGCGTCTGACGGCACCGGTCCGATCTCCTGTGCCAGTCGATGGAGCAGATCGTGCATCATGGATTTCCCGGCCACGGAAGCCAGATCGGGGATGCAGGCCGCAACATCGGACGTGTACCCGGCCGTAGAAAATCTGGACACCGGTCTGATGGCGGTCTGCCCGGCCAGGAGCCTCTCCCACAGTTCCTGAAGGCTGCCGCCCAGAGAGGTCACTGCGGCAAGGTGGACGATCCACGCCTGGGCAGGGTCGGATCTCATCGGCGCTTCATCTTTGCGGAAGTCCCTGTCAACCGTCAAGCCCCTTGTGATGACCCGTCAGTCTCTCCATGGCCACCCGTGTGGCCCACCGGAAAAATATCCTCGCATACTGGGCGCCGGCCAGATACATCCCGAGGATAAAGACCACATGGGACAATCCATAAGTCATGGGACCGCCGATGGCCACGATCAGGGGCTCATGCAGATGAAGGGAGAGGATTCCCAGCAGGCCCACCGCGGGCCATCCGATAATGTAGCTGATGCCTATGGCCGATATGCCCACAATCATTCGGGGACTCGGCCTTTGGCGAAAGGCGCTCAGATCGGCCCCCTCTTCCATTGCAGTGCGGACGAATCTGGTCCCCGCGATTCTTGTCAGGAGTTTTTCCATTAGCCGGTTCATGATTTCCGTCGTTTTTCAGAAGATCGCCAAATCAAAGACCCAACCGAAATTGGGTTGAATTCTCTCATGGAACTATGTAAAACCATGCCTGTGCGTGTTTCCTGTTTTCTTTCAAAATTGATGGTCTCGTAAAAAGTCGTCACCCCGTTGAAAAACGGGGTCCAGAGGTTTTGTAACTGATTGAATCCCGCTATTGCGGGACTGGATTCCGGCTTTCGCCGGAATGACGAAAAATGACATTTCCTGACTTTTTACAAGACCATCAAAATTCATTCTCAAAACGATCAACGAGATGCTCCAGGATCCCGAATCTCCTTTTCCGGAGGCATAGCGTCCAAGGGGTCCTTCGCCTGCTTCGTTGAACCGGGGTCCCCTCAGGGGTGTTCATTGCGTAGAAGTTGCAAAAAAAGAGTCTAAGCCAATCGCCGTTGAACAATCAAGTTTTTTCACAAGAAGGGCCCGTTAAAGGCGGCTCTCATCTCCGATTACGTCCGGTTGGGGGACCTGGGTGCGGGAGGAACAGTGACGGAGAATCTGCCGTGTACTGGGAGTATTTTGACAAAATCTACTGTATTTCGTTGATTGAACGTCCGGACCGGCGGGAAGAGGCCCAGGGACAGTTCAGGGCAGTGGGGCTGGCGGACAAGGTCGAATTCGTCCTGGTCCACAAGCATCCTTTTGACTGTGAAGAGGGGATCTATGAATCCCATATGCGCTGCATGAGAAAAGGGCTCCAGGCAGGGGCCGCCAACATGGTCATCTTTGAAGATGATATCTGTTTCGATCGGTTCAGGCCTGAGACCCTCAAAAACGCCATCGATTTCATATCCAAACAACCCGACTGGAACATATTGTTCCTGGGATGCATGGTCAAACAGAGCAGCAGAACAGCAAACCGATCCGTTCTGCATGTCCGGTTCCGAAGCCTGTGTCACGCCTATGTGGTGAACCCCCGCTTCGCAAGACACCTGGTGACCGTCCCCTGGCAGAAGGTGCCGTTTGACGATATGCTGCGCGACTTGAAGGAGGACCGTTTTTACGCAATTTATCCGTCTTTTGCATTTCAGAGCAATTCCCGTTCAGACAACCAGAGGTATCTCCCATTGGACAGATTCAGGAGAATGTGCGGGGGACTTCAGTGTTTACAGAAGATGAACGAATTCTATCATCTTAACAAGACCCTCATCATCGGAATCCATATCTTTGTCGTGATCCTCCTTATCGGCATGCTGGCACTGTCACACAAATGAAATCCATCACCATTAATTTTCGTGCATTGATTCTATCATCGGTTCTCGTAGCAGGCCTTTTCATTGCCGCCCTGTATCGGATCGAGATAGATACGGACATCACCCGTTATCTTCCCAGGAAAGATCCGGTGATCTCAGATGCGGGATATGTTTTCAGGAACCATCCTACACTGGACCGGCTCATCATTGATATCGGACATCCCGAAGGAGACCCGGATACCCTTGTCGAATTCAGCGAACAGGTGGAGCAAAAGCTGAAGGCGAGCGGGCTTTTTGAGGAGGTGGGGACGGAAAATTTTCAACGCCTCATGCCCCAACTGATCACCCATATCGCGAACCGTCTGCCGGTCCTGTTCACGGAAAAGGACCTCCACGACAAGGTGACCCCCCTGCTGGAAGGGGACGCCATACGCAAGCGGCTGAAAGACATTCAAACCGAATTGCACAGCCTGGGAGGAATCGGTCAAGCCCAATTCATCTCAACAGACCCTCTGGGGCTGAAAAATCTGGTCCTGGCCAGGCTCTCCCATCTTGCGCCGCTGCAGGAGATCGACATATACAGGGGTAAAATCATGACCCCTGACAGAAAGCACCTCCTCCTGGTCACCCATCCGAAGGTTTCCAGCACCGATACCGCCTTTGCAGGAAAACTGGCGGATCTGTTTGAAACCATAGAAGCTCAGATCCGCAGAGACTGCCCTGAAAAAAAGAACTGCATCACCTTCACCCCGGTCGGCGCATACCGGGCGGCCCTGGATAACGAGATCATCGCGAAACAAGATGTTCGGAAGGCGATCCTCCTGGTAACGGCGGGCATCTCGCTCCTCCTCATCCTCGGCTTTCCCAGACCGCTGCTGGGTCTGTTTGCCTTTCTGCCGGCAATCGCCGGGACCGTGGCCGCGTTTTTTCTCTTCTCCATCCTCCACAACTCAATTTCCATCATGGTCCTGGGATTCGGCGCAGCGGTCATCTCCATCACCGTGGATCATGCCATCGCCTTTCTCCTGTTTCTGGATCAGCCCCATGCCACATCCGGCAAAGAGGCCTCAGGAGAGATACGCGCCGTCGGGTTGCTGGCCGCCCTGACCACCATCGGCGCTTTCGGGGCCCTGAGTCTCTCCGGATTTCCCCTGTTTGAACAGATCGGCCAGTTCACCGCATTCGGCATTGCATTCTCATTCATATTCGTTCATACGGTTTTTCCGATGATCCTCCCCTCCATGCCCCCTGCAAAACCCAGGGGTCTTCCCCTCCGCCCTGTTGTGGAGACGTTATTTTCTTTGGGGAAACCCGGGGCAATTGCCGCACTCCTTTTCGCCGGGGGCATGCTTTTTTTTGCAAAGCCGGAATTCAATGTAAATCTGAATGCCATGAATACGGTCTCCGAGGACACCGCTGCCGCTGAAACAGAGGTGTCAAAGGTGTGGGGAACCGACATATTCCAAAAAACATTCCTGCTGACAGAGGGAGAAAGCGTCGAAGATATTCAGACCACGGGAGACAGGCTGCTCCGGGCCGTGGAAACGGATATGGCGACCCGGGTGATTTTCTCCGGGTTTGTTCCCTCGATGGTTTTTCCCGGCAAGGCGCGCAGCAAAGAAAATCTGGAGGCATGGACCCGATTCTGGAATCCCGGCAGGATTGCGGAATTGAAAGAGGGGTTTTCCGTAACATCCGACATGGGGTTTACCGCCGATGCGTTCGCGCCTTTCTATGAGATGCTCCTGAGTCCCCCGTCTCAGCCGGGATCCACGGATATTCCCGAAAACCTGCTGGACCTTCTTGGCATCGCAAAGAGAGACGACGGCCATGGATGGATCCAGGTGTCGAGTTTCACGCCCGGCGACTCCTATAATGGTGAGAAATTCTACACCGCATACAGCGCTTTCGGAAAGATATTTGATCCGGGCCTCTTTTCCGTGAGGATGGGAAATCTCCTCTTCTCCACATTCACCAAGATGCTGGTGGTGGTAGGGGTAAGTGTCATTCTTCTTCTCATCCTCTTTTTCCTCGACTGGAAACTCACGTTCGTATCCCTCTTACCCATCCTGTTTGCCCTGGTCAGTACCCTAGGGACCCTGAACCTCATCGGACACCCGCTGGATATACCGGGGCTTATGCTGTCCATCGTGGTTGTGGGCATGGGCATCGATTATTCCCTCTTCATCGTCAGGGCGTATCAGCGATACGGGGATGCCTCTCATCCTTCCTTCCAACTCATCCGGATGACGGTGTTCATGGCATCCGCATCCACCATCATCGGGTTTGCCGCCCTGGTGTTTGCCGAGCATTCGATGCTGAAAAGCGCGGGGGTGACATCCCTTCTCGGAATCAGCTATGCCCTCATCGGCGCGTTTCTCATATTGCCGCCCCTCTTGAACCATCTGTTCCGGGCCGGGGCAGGAAACCCCGAGACCCTTGGAAAAAATTCCGATCCCGTCCTGGGACGATACAGACAAATGGAACCCTATTACAGATTGTTTGCGCGTTTCAAACTCATGATCGACCCGATGTTTTCAGATCTGCCCCGCTTTTTTGATCCTTCCCGTGCGGTCGGAACCATCATCGATATCGGCATCGGCTACGGGGTCCCTGCATGCTGGCTTCTTGAACGGTATCCCAGGGCAAAGGTCTATGGAATTGACCCCGATCCCGAGAGGGTGAGGGTGGCCTCCATTGCCATTGGCGGACGGGGGGAAGTCCAATGCGGCAACGCGCCCCATGTCCCCACGCCCCCGGAGCCGGCGGATGCGGCCATTATTCTGGATGTGATCCATTTCCTGAACGATGAGGACTTGCGGGCAACCCTGGAGAACATCCGCAGTAAACTTGGCCGTGACGGCATTCTGGTGGTCAGGGCCGTTATTCGGCCGCTGAAAAGCGGCTCCTTCATGTGGAAGGTCCAGGCCATAAAGATGTGGATATCCAGGACACCGGCATACTTCAGATCTGTTGAAAAGATCAAGGAGATGATCGTTAATGGGGGATTCGCCTGCGAACCCGTAAGACCGCTCCAATCCAACGAGGAATCCGTATGGTTCATTGGAAAGGCCCGCGAGGAAGAGAAGGTGAGAAGGTAAGAGGATGAGAGGGTGAGAGGGTAAGAAGGTGAGAGGGTAAGAGAACTTGCAATGACCGAGAGTAAGCAGTACGCAGTAGACAGTAAGGAGTCAACGGCAATGAATAACCGGCAACGCGCAACGGGCAACGAGTATCTTTGGACAGGGGAATAAATGAACCTGCAACCAGCGGATTTCCATCTCTCCCCCGCGCATGTGGCGGGATTCGTCTCCTTCGCGGCAGCCATCCTCCTCTTCTTTGTGGAGCCAAGGCTCTCCGCAATGCCTCTGGGGATATATCTCCTCCTCTGTGTTGCGGCGCCCTTTCTACCCCGCTTCAGCTTCTTTCTTCCCGTGGTGAGCAAAGGGACATCAGGGGAAAAGGCCGTGGCCCTCACCTTTGATGACGGCCCCGATCCCCGATCTACCCCTGAATTGCTTCGACTCCTTCAAAAATATCAGGTCCCGGGGACGTTTTTTGTGACAGGAGAAAAGGCATTTCATCATCCCGAGCTGATTATGGACATCCTGTCACTGGGGCATTCCATCGGGAACCATTCCTACAGTCACGACAATTTCATCATGTTAAAGGGCGCCAAGACCCTCATGAAAGAGATTCAATCTACACAGGAGATTTTGCACAACTTCGGAATCAGGCCCCTGGCCTTCCGGCCGCCAGTCGGCATTACCAACCCCAGGCTGGGGAAGGTCCTTGGAAAATTGGAGATGTACACGGTGAACTTCAGCTGCCGGGCCGTTGATGCCGGGAACCGCCGGATCAGAAATCTCTCTGCAAGAATCCTGAAACGCCTCCGTCCCGATGACATTATCGCCCTCCACGATACCATGCCCCCGGATGACGCCCTTTCGCACTGGGTGAATGAAATCGAACTGATATTATCGGGCATCAGGGAACGGGGCTTCACCGTCTACCCCCTGTCTCAACTCATCGGCCGGCCGGTGATGGTGACCGAAACCAGGGACCATGCGCCGGATCAGGATTGCAAATAACCGTCCAAGCTGGTATTTTCTATTCCTGTAAGAATTTCCCGGCCGCTGTTCCAGATTACACTTGAGTCAGGGGCGTGGGTCACCCCGGCCCATAAGACCTATTGCCCTTTCCCGGACATGATCCGGTTTCATCGAAGCGTGATGCCCTGTGAAAAGGCGCTCCGGCATGCCGTTCGGAAGATAAAGGAACTGGATATGGAGATAATTGCACCGCAGCATGGAAGCGTCTTGAACCAAAAACAGGACATCCGCCTGGTGGCCGATGCACTGGAATCGCTCAAGGGTGTCGGGATCGACGGCCTGGTCCAGGAATAGGATCTCTTCCCTTTCAATCTTATCCCATACCTGTCAGGCCGTCTTTGGAAGACTACCGACCCTGCCGACCGGCCTCATATCCCTTCTGGTAGGCCTCTTTTTCGGAATCTTTGTGCTTGCCGTAGAGATAGCCGCTGCCCAGGCCGACCGCGCCGCCGATGGCCGCCCCAAGTCCTGCATTCCCCGCAATGGCCCCTACAATGGCCCCTCCGGCAGCGCCCAATGCCCCGCCGCTCAGGGTCCGCTGCTCTGTCTGGCTCATGCCCGCACATCCCCCCAGGGCAAGGCATAAGGCCAGAATCAATGATATTGTGATCTTGGTCATGACCGCCTCCCTTCTGATCCGTGGATCTAATTTTTGCATGGATAGGTTTCGATCAAAAATCTGAACCATGTATCCACCGGTTCTTCATTCAGATACTCGGGATGATTCTTGACCCAGTCCACAAACCGGGTTACGACCTGGACCCGTGGCGGCGGCGGATCGGGCGGGCACACCAGCCGTTTTCCATCGGGACCCATGGTGGCCACCACATGGTAGTGATAGGCTCCCACCAAAAAGCCGATGCAGAAATGCGTCGCTTCCTTGTGGAGCGGATCGCTCGCAGGCGCGGTGCAGAGTGCAATCAGGTCGCCCGTGGTGTCCACCAAGAAGTCATCCTTTTCTACCGCCCCGACCCGTCCGGGCATGAGAAAGGCAACCAGAAGTATCCACATTACCCATCCTTGTTTCATGTCCATCTTCCTCCTTTCCCGTTCTCCTTGTTAGGGGTTTGGTTTGTCGAAACCGCTTGGCGTTGCGCTTGCCCCCGTCATCTCTGTCGCAAACGCCACGACAGGGTTACCGATCCGACAGAGGCGTCAACGGCCAGAACAGGGGGACGACCGCCATGATGATGGCCAAGACCACCAGTGTGAGAAGTCCCCCCACTTTCAGGTAATCCTTGAACCGATAACCGCCGGGACCCATGACCAGGATATTGGCCGGATGCGATATGGGCGTCATGAAACTGGCGGATGCCGCCATGGCCATACCCATCATCAGTCCATAGGGTGAGATGGCCATCTGCTGGCTGGTATTCAGAATAATAGGCGCCAGGATCAGCACCAATGCGGCCGTTGGAATAAAACAGGTGGCCAGAAACGTGAGGAGGAGAAGCGCCAACATGACCGCCATGGGACCCAAAGGACCTACCGATGCCACAACCCCTTCGGCCAGGAATCGAGCGGCCCCGGACTGGTCCAGGGCCGTCCCCAGGGGAAACATGCCCGCGATGAGAAACACTGCTTTCCACTCTATGGACCGGTAGGCTTCTTCCATGGTGAGGCATCCGGAAAGCACCATCAGGGCCGCACCGATCACCGTGGCGATATAGATGGGAATCCAGCCCGCAATGACAGGAAAAAAAGTTGCCGCCATGACAAGGACGGACAGCCGCGCCTTTCCCACTCGCGGCGGGGCCTGGGCCGACTCCGTGAGTACGATGAAATCGGGCTCCTGCCCCAGCAGATCCAGCTTTTCCCTGGGGCCGTGCAGCAGGATCGCATCTCCGAAGTCCAGGGCCATGTCGCGCAGGTTGGTGACAGAGGCCTTCCCCCGACGCCATACGGCCAGGACATTGAGCCCAAACTTCTCTCTGAAGTGGAGATGCCGCAGGGTTTGGCCTGCCAGGGTGGATTGGGGAGACAGAACGGCTTCCACCAGACCGACCTTCTCTGATACGAGGCGCTTCAGGCTTGGCCTTGCAATAACGTCCACCTCAAGAGTCCGGAATCCCTGAAGAATATCGATGCCGCGCATATGCCCCTCGATCACCAGCTGGTCTCCGGGGAAAAGCGTTTCCGCAGATTCGGGCGTCAGAATGATATCTTCCCCACGGATGATGCAGAGAACCCGCATACCCAGGACCTCCGCCAGACGACTTTCCCGCAATGTCTTTCCGGTCACCGGCGATTCCTCGGGAACGGTCAGGAGGAGGAGACGTTCGTTTAAATGGTATCGCAGGTTCAGCATCTCCTGATTCACGCTTTCGCAGGCGTCGAATCCTTCTTGCTCGCATATGGATTGAATGTCCTCCCTTTTGCCCTGCACCAGCAGCCGATCCCCTATCTGGAGGACATCATCCTGGAGGCTCGCCCTTCGAATGCCGTCCTTACGTCCAATGGCCAGCACCATGGCCCTAAATCGATTTCGGAAGTCGGCTTGGCTCAAGGTCTTTCCCCTGAGCGGAGACGTCTGGGTCAGTTCTACCTCGGCGAATTCCACCTCTTTTGAAAAGAGTTCTTTCAGGGATACGGTCTGGATGTGACGGATGAGCGTCTCCCACTGCCGCAGTTCAGCCAGTTTTTCCTCTCTTCCCTTGACAATCAGGATGTCGTTCGGATGCAGCCGTTCTCCCGCTCCCGGCGCAAGAACACTTCGGTTCTGTCGGGTAATGGCCATCACATCCATGCTCAGGACCGTTCCCATCCTGGTTTCGGCAAGGGTTTTTCCGATGAGGGGAGACGTCGGCGGCACCCTGACCTGGAAAATGTGGTCTTCCATCTGATACTGGGCATTCAGATCGGTCTCCATAATGCCTTTGGTTTGCTCGAGAAATCCATGATCGGGAAGTAACCGCCGGCCCAGGAAACTCATGAACAGGACGCCGAATACGAAGATGAAAGCACCTACAGGTGTGAAATCAAAGAGCTTGAACGGCGTTAGGTGGTTCTCCCGCAAGAGGGCGCTCACCAGGATATTGGGCGGGGTCCCGATCTGGGTAAGCAGGCCTCCCAGCAGGGATCCGTAGGCCAGCGGGAGGAGCATGGCCGACGGGGAGCGTCTGGTACTCCGGCAGATATCCATCACCACCGGGAGCATGAGGGCGGCCACGGCCACATTGTTCATGAAGGCTGAAAGGATGCCTGTAACAACCATGACGATCATGATCAGGCGCGTGTCATTTCCCCCCGCCAGTTTCACCAGCCGATTGCCGATGATATTTCCCACGCCGGTCCGGGTCAAGCCGCCGCTCAAGATAAAGACGGCCCATATGGTAACCACAGCGGGGTTGCTGAAACCTGACAGCGCATCTGTCGGGTTTACCAGACCGGTAACCGCAAGACTCCCCAGCACCAGAAGGGCCGTCACTTCCATGGGCATCTGTTCGGTCACCAGCAAGATAACGGCCAGCCCCAGGATCGACAGGACCAGCGCAATCTCGAACGTCACGGGTGCTTAACCTCCGATTTTTTTTGAAACGGTCGGGATACGCCATCCCCTGATTCCATCAAAAGGTCTGGCCAGCGGTCATTCCATGGAAATGCCTGTTCGTAGAGATGCGCGGCCTGTAGGACCCGGTCGTCTTTGTGTCTGGGGCCGACGATCTGAAGGCCCGCGGGGAGGCCTGATCCGGTCAGGCCTACGCGGACCGTGGCTGCAGGATGGCCGGAGAGGTTGAACGGATAGGTAAAGGCCACGGCCCCAAGGAGGGGGATGGGATGACCGTCAATCTCTGCGGGGGGAGGTCCCTTGGCGGCAAAGGCCTCGGTGGGCATGGTGGGGGTCAGGAGGAGATCAAACTGATCGAAGACCTTCCACAGGACCCGGTTCAACTCTGAACGAATTTCTTGAATGTTCAGCCGGTGGGCAAGAGAAAGGTGGTTGACGCTGTCCAGGGATTGGACAAGGGTCCGTCCTAACTCAGGCCGGATCCTGTCCAGATCGTGATAAAGCTGTCCATATAACTCCCTGTTCATGAGATCCGACCATGCCCCGCTCACATCGGGTAGTGACCCTTTCCAGATCTCCACCTGATGGCCCATGGTCTCAAACCCGGCTGCGGCCTTCTCCACCAGGGTCATCACCTCGTTCTGAACCCGGGCATATCCCAGGTCCGGGCTGAAACAGATTCTCAAATCCTTAAGAGGTCTCTGAAGGGTTTCCATGTAACGAACAGCAGGTTGCGGGAGGGAGTTGGGATCTGCTGGATGATAGCCTGCTGCGCAATCCAGGTAGAGGGCAGCGTCCTCCACGGTCCGGGTGAGGGGGCCCAGGGTCCAGGTTCGGGTTGTGTAGAGACGTTTTACCGGGCCCAAGGGGATGCACCCGTATGTGGGTTTCATCCCAAAGCACCCTGAATAGCAAGCCGGAATGCGGATGGAACCGCCCGCATCCGACCCCGTTGCTATTGGGACCATGCCGGCGGCAACGGCCGCGGCCGACCCCCCGCTGGACCCGCCGGGGGTCCGCTCCCTGTTCCACGGATTTCGGGTAACGCCGTGGAGGCGGTTTTTTGTAAACCCTGTGAACCCGAATTCCGGAGTATTGGTCTTGCCCACGATGATGGCCCCCGCACGCCGCAGCCGGGCCACCTGAACCGAATCCCGGGCCGCCACGTGGTCTTTGTAGGGGATCGATCCAAAGCTGGTGACCATCCCCTCTACATCTTCCAGGTCCTTGACGCCCACCGGAATCCCTGCCAGCGGGCCGGGGTCCATGCCTCTGGCAATACGCGCCTCCTGTTCCTTTGCCTCTTTGAGGGCCTCCTCCGCACGCATGGCCACAAAGGCATTGATCAAGGGATTCACAGACGCGATCCGATCCAGGGTCTTTTCTATCAGCTCCACCGGCGAGAGCGCCCCGGAATGGATCTGCGCCGCCAGTTGATGCGCCGGCATGTAGTGAATGGGCTTCATGGGGACATCCTTCTTCCTGAAAGCGTTCGTCTATTACCAAACCGCCCTGCCCCGGCCCGTCCGAGACTGACCGGGACAAAGCGAGAACCCCCCGGAGGGCGGTTCGGCCCTCCAGGGGTATCCATCCCAAAAAACAAGACAACCCCCAAGGCGGCCTAACGGCCGCAACCAAAAAGGTATGGGTGCAAATCCCGGCAATTTTTGAGCGCGCGTGGGGGTCTCTTTCTCCCGCCCAAGGGCGGGACATTAAAATGGGACCATAACGCTCGACGACCGCCCCAGAGCTTTGAATACCTTTTACGGAAAGGCAGCAAGAACGACCGTTATATGAAAGCCTGTTCTTGGGGCTGTAACGAACCGCAGTTTAAAGCCCTGCTGCCGTTCCCACGAGCTGTTGCAGGTTTTTGTCCCGCCGACAGCGGGAGAAAGAGACCCCCACGCGCTTACCCATATGACGCCAACTTCTCCGAAGGGTGCAGAGAAGTTGGCATCAAAGATTCTAAAGCCGCCCTTCCCTTAGATCCACGGCAGGATCAGAAAAGCGATAGATGTAATGACAAAGTACACCAGAAAGATGACCATCAGATATCCCATGATGTCCCGGAAATTGAGCTTGGCCACGGCCAGCATGGCAATGGCCCAGAAGGGCTGGATCATGTCGGTCATCATGTCACCCCAGGCATAGGCAATCACGGTCTTGTTGGCCGCGATCCCCAACTCCTTGGCCGCCGGGAGGAGGTAGGGCGCAGTCACCGCCCACTCAGACCCGCCCGAGGGAATCAGGTAGTTGAGCAGACCGGCATACCAGTAGGTGACCAGCAGGAATGTCCCGCCGCTGCAAACGGTCACGAATGCACTGGTAAATACCGTGGCCAGGGCAGTGAATTTGAACAGACCGAATATCCCGGCATAAAAGGGGAACTGGATGACGATTCCCCAAACGGCCTTTCCCGCGTCCTCGGCCGCCTTGAGAAAGCTCCAGGGCCGCCAGTGAAACAGGACGCCCAGCATCAGGAAAAAGAGATTGATATTATTCAGGTTGATCGCCTTGGCAAAGCCCGCCTCGGCCACCGCTGAACCCAGCCACCAGAATCCGCCCGCAGCCACCAGAAGGTTCCACCCCCACCACCAGTTGGCCCAGTCTGAAAAGCCCGTGTATTTGGCCGGCATCGGGGGCGCCTCGTACAATTTGAGTCTGTCCATGAGTTCAGGACTGACCTTGAATGTCTTTTCCTCACTGGGGTGCATGAGGGCCATGAGAACGGTCACCACCACAATGATAATGATGAGAAGGATGAGATTAAAGGGAGAGAAGATGGTCGCGTTCGTACTGATGGTATCTGTAAGATAGCCGCCCTTGATCAGGAAATTATCGGGCGTGTTGACCAGCAACGGCGCAGAAGCGGAGAGCCCTGCATGCCATGTGCATCCAAGCCCCAGGTAGGCCGCGGCCACCAGAAGCCGGTAGTCCACCTTGGGATTGTTCTTGGCAATGTAGAGGGCCAGCATGGCGCTCCCGATTAGGCTCAGGCCCCAGTTGATCCAGGCAATCGCCATGGAGAAGAGGGCCATGATGACGATGGCCTGCCACGGCTTCTCCCGGTTCGCCAGACTGGAAAGCCCGTCCAGAAGTCTCCTGACAGGGGGCGAACAGGCCAGAATATAGCCGGTCATCATGATCAGGCACATCTGCATGGCGAACTGCAGAAGGACCCAGAAGCCCTTCCCCCATGCCTGAACCGCCCCTCCGAGCCCCACCTTGCCCCAGATAAGCGCCAGAATAAAGGTGATGATAGTAAGGACCCACACGATCACGAGGGCATCAGGAATCCACCGCTCTGTCCAGTTCGTCAAACCCGCTCCCAAATCCTTCAGAAATCCCTGGCTTGAAGTTTCATTTTGTTGCGCCATGACATCCTCCTTAGATAAGGGTTCTTGCCAGTCTGAACACCTGTCCGATTACCAGCTATCTTATCAAAGCGCTTCGGGCATCACCTCCCTTGGAGTTATGTGAAAGCCATGAGACTGAACAAAAAAAACCCCTGACGCGGGAATACCGCAACAGGGTTTTTTGCAGGAAGTTTCATCTGGCAACCTTTATGCCCTCAAGCCATCAAGGAAGAAGCTTTACCCGGATAGTTACTGAGCTGCCTGAGCTGCGCCAGTTTTATCAATCCTCTTTGATTTGTCAATAAAAAAGATGAAAACAGACAACTCTTATGCCGATTCGATCACTTTACGGCATTCAGCTCGGCATATTTTTCCAGGTAACGAACCGGCATCTGGAGGGCATCCCTTCGAAAGGGTTCTGCCAGTACCGCCTCTCCGCCCTGAATAATGGCATTGATGACGCACGGTCTGTTGGAGGCCACCGCCTCCCGCACGACCTCCGCCACCTCAGCCGGGTCTTCCACCCTGAACCCTATGGCCCCCATCTCTTCGGCCAGCCGGGCATAGTCGGGATTTCCCCTGAGATTGGCGCCCACAAAACGGTTGTTGTAATAATCGATCTGGTTTTTCTTTTCCGCCCCCCACTCAAAATTGTTGGCCACCACGGCGATCACAGGGATATTCTCCCTGACCGCGGTCATCACCTCGGCAATGCCGCTGATGCCGTAGGCCCCGTCGCCCTGAAATGCAAACACGGGCGCATCAGGCCTCCCGATCTTGGCCCCCAGGGCCGCGCCATAGGCAAATCCGCAATTCCCCCAGCTCAGGGCCGAGATATGCCGGCGCACATCCGAAAACCGGAGGTAGGCATTGCACATGGATGAATTATTGCCGATATCCGTGGACACGATGCTCCCCTCGGGCATGGCCAGGGCCACTTCCCGGAGGAGTCGCCTCGGATGCATCGGCCTCTCCCCGGATGTGGACCAGGATTCCAGCTCGTCGGCCCAGATGCGCTTTTCCGTGTCGATGCCCGCCAGACGCTGTGCATTGACAGGCAGATCGGGATGACGGGCCTTGACCGCCAGAAGCAGTTCCGCGGCAAACTCCTTGACATCGGCACAGCTTGCCACATCCACCCGCTTGCTCAGGCCCAGGACCTTGGCGTCCTTATCCACCTGGATGATTTTTGCATCCTTAGGCCAGTAATCGATGTCGTACTGGGGCAGGGTCCCGAACGGACCGAGCCTGGAACCGAGGGCCAGGACCACGTCTGCCTTGGCAATGGTCCGCATGGCGGACTTGGCGCCGCAATATCCGATGGGACCGACAGCCAGCCGGTGATGGGCAGGAAAGGAATCATTGTGCAGATAGCTGTTGACCACCGGTGCACTCAGATATTCGGCCAGGGCAACCGTCTCGGCCAGGGCATCCCCCTGGCTCACGCCGCCCCCGGCCACAATCGCAGGGTATCGGGCATCCATCAGGAGCCGGGCCGCCTCCTTCAGGCAATCCCTTGGACCGCAGCCCCTGGAAATGGTCAGGGTGGGATAGATCTCATCTTCGCACACGCCGTAAAAATAGTCCCTCGGGATATTGAGCTGGACAGGCCCGTTTTCCGTCTTGGCCATGTAAAAGGCCCGGCGGGCCAGTTCGGCCATCCGTTCGGGACGGTTGACCCGGACCTGATAGACCGTGGAGCGTTGAAACATCGGCATCTGATCCAGTTCCTGAAATCCCCCGGTTCCGATGCCCATGGTGCCGGTCTCAGGGGTAATGGCCACCACCGGACTGTGGGCCCAGTAGGCCGCGGTGACGGCGCTGACAAAATTGGCCGCGCCGGGACCGTTCTGGGCAATGCATGCCTGAGGCCGGCCCGTGACCCGGGCCAGCCCGTCGGCCGCATGGGCCGCTGCCTGCTCGTGGGCCACCGAAATAAACCGGATGCCCGCATTCGGAAAGAGGTCCAGGGCATCCATATAGGCCGACCCCACAATGCCGAATACCGTCTCCACCCCCTCGGCCACCAGGGTCTCCACCAGGGCCTCGCTGGGGGTCATTTTGACTTTGCTCATATCAGGTATCTCCTTATTTCATCGGATTCAGACGGGTCCAAAGCTGCACACCGCCTTCCCCCATCTGTAAATCGGCCAAACCATACTTCATTCGGCAAAGATGATCAATGACATTCACCGCTGCCGGGCAATTGTTCTTTCCTCGCCTTTTATGGCTGTCAGGCAGGTGCCGCCATGGAAGGTTGGGGCGGGGAAGGTCTGGACCGGGGGACTCTCTATTGAGATCCCTGCTACACCACCTCCGTGATATACTTCTTCTTCAACAACCTCCAGAACACCACGGCAAACGCAGTCAGAGGGATGGCAAGCATCATACCGATGATGCCGTCCAGCGCGACGCCCCAGAAGAAGATCGCAAAGATAATGAGGGCGGGATGAAGCCCGGTGCGATTGCCCATGATTTTCGGGGTGAGAAGATAGCCTTCGATGATCTGCACCGCGCTGAATACACCCAGCACCAGCGCCGTCCGCGTAATCCCTCCCCCGTCGCTGAAATAGGCCAGGGGCAGGGCAACGGCGAGACCCGCGATGCTCCCCAGGTAAGGGATAATGTTGAGCAGCCCCAGCAGCATCCCGATAACCGCACCATAGGGAAGACCCACCAGGAAAAATCCGATCGCATACAGTACCCCTTGGATAAAGGCGATGATGATCTGACCGCGGAAAAATGTCAGGAGGATGCAGATAAACTCATCGATCAGATAGATCACGTCTTTCCTGGTTTCCTCCTTCAGGAAAGGCAGAAATTGGCCAATCTGATCGGTTTGGAACGGTTTTGCCATGAGGAAGAATGCAAGATAAATCGGGAGGACCACCCACGCGAACAACCCCGCCGCGGACTGAAACATCTGGGCGATGGACCGGGCCATCCGCTCTCCCGAAGCATGGATGGCCTTGGTGACCATCTCCCCGGGGTTTTCCAGCAGGTCGCCGAACCTGGACATCAGATCGTACTTCTCCAGCACTTCGGTGACTTGCGGCCAATACGATTCACCCGCTCTCTGAATGGCGTTGATCACGGAGGGCAACTCGTCCAACAGCCGGAGAAATTGCGAGACGATCAAGGCGCCGGCGAACCAGAAAAAGGCCGCCAGGGGGATGAACGCTGAAACAAAAAAAAGAATCAGGGCAGCGGCCCGGGACCCGCGACAGACCTTGAGCAGAAAGTCGTAGTAAGGTCGTAACAGCATCGTCAGGATGCCCGCCACTACGGGCGGCAGCAATACATTCTTAAAGGCGCCCACAAAGTGGGCCAGCCCCCATACGATCGCACTGAAAATCAACACCAGCACCAGCACGGCCCCCAGCGTCATGGCAGCGGCAACGGTCATGCGTTGCTTGGGTCCCAGGTCGAGTTCTCTAATCATCATGCCTCCCAAGGCAGCCTATATTGAACCAAAGGTGAAATGCAAAAACCCTGTCTTCTCCCCTCCCGTCCATTGGTGGATCATTTAAAGCGCTGCATCCATAAGGGGTTGTAACACTCGGCGACCTTCCCTGTTCCTTGAAAGCCCTATGGGGAGGGGCTTAAGACATAACTGTCCAGATCCCGGCCGATTTCCGCCCTCTCGAATCTCTTTTTTGCGGCCTCCTCGAGCCCGGGGAGATCCCCTTCCCTGTAGCGGGGACTGGTGTGCACAAGTACCACCCGTTTGGCGCCGGCGCGGTTTGCGACGCGTGCAGCGTCATCCACGGTCATATGGGCCTTACGGACCGCCTCCTCCTGTTCCAGGGGATGAAACATGCCGTCCAGAAATGCCATATCCACATCCCGGCAGAGGCTGTACAAGGCTTTGGTTACGGCCGTATCCACTGCATAACAGATGGACCTGCCCGGCCGTCCGGGCCCAAGCACCTGCCGGGGGTGAATCACCCCCCCGTGGTCGAGCGTCACGGGCTCCCCTCTCTGTAGTTTTCCCCAGAGCCGTCCTTCCGGAACACCCAGGGTCCTGGCGGCCTTGACGTCGAATCTCCCCGGACGGGGATGCTCCTCCAGCCGATACCCCACACAGGTCGTGGTGTGTTTGAGGGGCGCCCATCTGATCCGGACCTGTTCATCCTCATAGGCGGTCTCCGGCGCCCGCTCATCCCATTCCACAAAGCGTATGGAATAGTCGATGAAAAAGTCGAGCGTACGCTGGACCTGGCTGATGAACTCCTTTATCCCTGCCGGTCCGAGAATAACGAGAGGACCGGGGTCGGGAACCTGGGAACGAAGCATTAACAGGCCCGGGATACCGAGACAGTGATCCGCGTGAAGATGGCTCACGCATATTACGGATAGAGATTTGATGCCCAGCCCACCTCGTTTCAGATTGATCTGGGCCCCTTCACCGGCATCAAAGAGATAGGAGACCCCGTTGAGGCGAACCATGAGAGCGGTGAGAAAGCGATGGGGCAGCGGCATCATGCCCCCTGATCCCAGCAGGGTACACTCCATAGCGGTGTTTCCCCTCTTCCTGTCCCTTTACCCTTGCCTGAGGGACGAAAATCCGATCGAACGTATGCGGTTGCCGTATCATATCCAAAAAGGGAAGGAAACGCAATGTTGCATGGACCTCACCCCATACTCTACCCCCCCCTGAGCATCTGCCTCATGCAGCAAACTCAGCCGTGAAGGTCACCCCTTTTTCGGCATTGGGACGAAAGGAAACCTTGCCCCCATGCGCCTCGACAATCTTCTTCACGTTTGCCAGACCCAGGCCGGTCCCGTCCTTTTTGGTTGAAAAGAAGGGCTGGAATATGTTTTCCCGGTCTTCAACGGCGATGCCCCGGCCACGGTCGATCACGTCCAGAGCCACCGCGCCGCCTGAACCACGGGTTCTTATGGTGACCTCCTCTCCTTTGGGGGATGCCTGGACCGCATTGGTCACCAGGTTCATAATGACTTGCCTGACCCTCGTGACATCCAGCATCAAAGAAGGGATGGACTGATCCAGCGCCATGAGGAGACCGACCCCCGCCTCTTGTGCAATGGATTGGGCAACCCCGACGGTTTCGGATACCACCTGATTCAGATCCGCAGGTGAAACGCTGAGTTCAAGGGGCCTGGCAAAGTCCAGCATGTCTTTGATCATGGCCTCCAGGCGGGCGGTCTCTTTCATGACGATGTTCAGCTTCTTGCGGCTGGCCTGATCATCTTTGTCTATGGCCTTGGCCAGCTGGGCAGAGAACCCGCCGATGGCCATCAAAGGGGCCTTCATGTCATGTGCAATCTCGGCAACCGTTTTACCGACAGCGGCAAGTCGTTCCGATCTTATGCTTGCCTGGTGTGCCTTTTCCATGTTTTGGATCATATATCCCAGGAAAAACCCTACCAGATTGTAGAAGATCAGTTGAAAAAGATTTCCCCACAGGGACTCCGCAGAGGTCGCCAAAACATTCAGCATCATATTGGGATCAAGGGAGGGATGGGGCTTCATCAGAGAAAAGATATGCGGAATATAGATCAGGGATATGGCGATGCTGGTACACAGGCCGCCCTTTTTGCCTCCCCAGAGACCGGCCAGGATAATGGGCACGAAGTACAGCTCCCGATAGACAATATGGAGGGACGGCATATTGACGGGGGTCATAAAATGGAGTCCGGTGATAAGGACCACAAGGCCGGCGATGAGAATAATCTGCCATCTGCTCACTCAACTTACTCCTTCCTCGTTCGAGTTCTCCGGAATCGGCAGCTCACCCGGACTGCCTGCCGCTGGTGCCCAATGAAATCTTCTGTCTTCTCCCGTCGAATCGGTCTTCTTGGCCTCATCTTTTCTGGATCCAAGTTTATCAGTCTGACCAAACCCCGGATGACGTGCAATAGGGCAATCCGTGTATTCTTTTCGAAAAAGAGGGGTATTTCGGAAACAGAATGAGGGGTATACCCCATTAACATCCTCCCCATGATGCCTTACATGGTGGAAATATGATTCCCCCCTCTCCCCATGTTGTTCAAAGGAGGTTTATGATGAAAATCCATGCACGGAAAAGGATCATCCCGGCATTATGGCGGATCGCCCTCTACCTGACGCTTTTGACCTTGCCGGCCGTTCCGGCGCCCGCCCTCGCCAAGACCTTCCTCAATATCGCCATCCTGAAAGAACCCAAGAACCTGAACCCGTTTCAGCCCGGCGATGCCTGGACAAAAAGGGTTATCCAGCTGATTTACCAGCCCCTCTATCTGGTCGATCCTGACAGCCAGACCCTTATCCCCTGGCTTGCCCAAGACCAGCCGGTCTATGATCCCGAAAGCAGAACCGTGACCTTTCATCTGAGGGAGATGCGCTGGGATGACGGCGAGGAATTCACTGCCGAGGATGTGGTCTTCACCGGAGAGCTATTCAAGAAACTCCGCATCCCGAGGTATCACGCCTACTGGGAGCCTGTGGAGAAGATGGTGGCCGCTGACAAGAGGACAATCCGAATGACGATTCGGAAACCGACGGCCATTTTTGCCAGGCGCACCCTCACCAGCTGGGTCATTCAGAAGAAGCAATGGGAGCCCCTGGTAAGGCGTGCGGAAGCGCTCCTGTCAGGCTCGGGGGACTCAAATCCATCGGAAGCCATAGAGGAAAGGCAGAGAGAGGCTGCCCTCAAGATGATCCAGTCCCATATGGTCAGCGATCCTGTAGGACTCGGCCCTTTCAAGATTGCCTCTCGGAAAAAAGGGGCTTACATCCTCCTGGAGAAAAACGATCACTTTTTCGGCCAAGGGAAAAATATCGCGGGAAGGGTATTGGGGCCTTACATCGACGGGGTCCTGTTTAAAATCTACGGGACCCTTTCCGGCGCGACACTGGCATTAAAAAAGGGGGAGGTGGATTTTCTCTGGAAGGGAATCAGCCACGCCTTTGTAAAAGAGCTTGTTCAAAACCCCCATATCAGTGTCCCCATGACCCTGGATGAGGGCTACCGCTACCTGGGATTCAACCTCAGAAAACCGCCCATGTCCGATCCTGACTTTCGTCGCGCCGTGGCCTACCTCATCAACAAGGACTTTATCGTCAAGCGGATCCTGCACGACCATGGCCAGCGGCTGGATACCTTTATCCCCCCGTCAAACACCTTCTATTACAATCCCGACACCCCTGCCTACGGCAAAGGGATGGATCGGAAGCGGCGGACACAGGAGGCCTACGCCATTCTGACTGCCCGGGGGTATCAATGGGAAGTCCCTCCCCTGAACGCCGAGGGATCATTGCAGAAAGGGAAGGGGCTTACCATGCCGGACGGCAAGGCCATGGGGCGCCTGACGCTGATCACCCCTCCGGCCCATTACGACACGGAGATGGCCGCCTCCGGGCAAGCCATTCAGGAATGGCTGGGGGAATTCGGGATACCTGTGTCCTGGGATTCCACCGCCTTCGCCAATCTGATTCGCCAGGTCAAAGTCGACCAGGATTTTGACATGTTTATCCTGAGTTGGAGAGGTCTGTCCCTGGACCCCGACTACCTGAGGCGATTCTTCCACTCCGCTTACAATCTTCCGAACCAGTGGAACTTCTCTGGTTACCACACTGACAGATTCGACAGACTGGCTGAAATGCAGATGCAGGCCCTTGACCTTAAAGAACGACGGCGGATGGTGATGCGGCTTCAAAATCTGCTTTCAAGGGATCTCCCCGCTATCCCATTGTATGTACCGCATCAGATGGAGGGGGTCCGGACGGACCGGTTTACCGGGTGGGTCAAGGAGGTGGGAGGCGTTGGCAATATCTGGACGTTCTGCATGTTAAGACCTGTTCAACAAAACTGACATTTCAAAGGCCCGGCCCATTGCACATCATGAAGGCCGGCCCTTTGCCCGACATCCAACGGGCCTGTCTATCAACGCCCTGCTTCAGGGCAGACGTTCCGGATGCGCCGAATTCGGCAAATGGTTACCCCTGTGAACCGAGGTGTGACGCCAGCCATCCTTCCACAAAGCTTAGAACTTGATCATGCTCCGGTTCATTGAATACTTCATGGTAGAGCTCATCATAGATCTTGATGGTTTTATCCCTTGATGTAATCTTTTCATAGAGCATCCGGGCCCCTGAAGGATCCACCAGCCTGTCTTTCCCCCCTTGGATGATCAATACGGGCAGGGTGATCCCGGCGCCTTCAGCCGATACCCGCTGCATCGCCTTGAGCAGTTCGGCAGCCAGCCGGGCGGGGATCTTCCCGCTGTAAACCATAGGATCATTGACATAGGCCGCCACAACCGCCGGATCCCGGCTGATCCCTTCTGCCTCCAGCCGTATCACGCCAAGTTTAGGGATCAAGGCGGAAAACATCTTTCCAAAGAAGACCGTGATGGGCGACGTGTTGTCGGAGACCTTCACGCTGGGACCGGTGAGTACGGCCCCTGTTATCTCTGACTGGTGTTCCAGGAGATAGACCGCGGAGATCAATCCCCCCATGCTGTGTCCTACCAGGAAGACCGGCGTTTCAGGATGCCATTGTCCTACCATGTCACGGAAGATCTTGAGGGTACCGGTGTAATCCTCAAACCGCTGGACATAGACCCTGGCGCCCTCGGACTGCCCATGCCCGATATGATCCATCCCATATACGGCGTAACCCAGGGGCACAAAGTGATCGACAAGATTCATGTACCGTCCCGAGTGTTCGGCAAGTCCATGCACCACGATCAGGATGCCTTTCGGATCGCCGTCAGGCAACCAGGTGTGATAGTATATCCGGGTATCCCGGATGCCTTTGAAAAACCCGTCTTGATGTTCCATTTGTCTATTCTCCAGCAGGTGTTTCTCAGTAATGGAATCGAATCTTCATGATAACGGCAACTGCGATCAATTATTTTGTCTTGATGGTTCAGCCGGTCCGATGAATGACAGCTGCACAGGGCCGTTTGCAAGGGGTTCGGGTTTGGATTTCCGTATTTTAACGGGTGACCTGAAGGTTTTTTCTTGAATCAAAGCGGGAAACAAGGTGGGTTGACAGTACTCCTGATAATCGGGACAGTTCTTCACCCTGCATCGGGTACAGACCTCAATGCTGACCTTTGGATGTGATTTTTTTTTGGTGCAGGTGACGTATGGCATAATTTATCAGGGTATCAAAGGGGGTTCAACCCCTCGGGGTGAACTGTTATCCGACCTTTAACGAATACTGAACTACCGCAAAGCCGCAGACTGAATCCCGTCTGCCATCATTCCGAAAAGCAGACGTCACGGGGTGTCAATACAGCGGCAGCTTGCGCAGCGGGGTAAACGTGAACCGCTGACCGCCGACGCTGGCTTCAAACATCAGGCCACCCTTGGCAAGGGTGAACACCAGCACGCCTTTCTGGTAGTTCGCATCGGCGGCCGCTCCCTCGGAGGCGGCGACGGCCGTGGCCTGCGCGCTCAACGCCCACTGACCCTCTGCAAACCTGTCCAGGGCGACTTTGTCCCGGAAGAAAATCACCTCGGCGTATTCCTGAGCCCCTAGTTGCAGGCCGATAGTGCCCTGGCTCACCGAGGAGAGGCCGATCAATCTCCCGTCGGCAAACACCTGTCCGTCCCCATGCGCAGCACCGATGCCGATAGCCCCCTTGGTCACCGTCGGAAAGACCGCATATCCGGCAGCGGAGTCAAAAAGGTTTTGCATGGTGCGATCGCTCCTCGTGAACAAGGTAATGGCAGCGGCGGTTTCCTGATCAAAACTGCCGCCGCTGACATAAGGCTCCGTGGCGCACCCGGTCAGCCACAGCAGCACGGTCATACCGACAATCAACATTGCAGCGTTCGAACGGTTCATAGTGTGGTCTCCATTGGATGGTATTCTGAAGTTTTTGGAAAAAACAATCTCTCAATACTTACTCCACAGTCCAAAGTTCTCGTAATGTATTGATTTTATTGAATGCATAAATTCCAGGCCGTCATTCCGGCGAAAGCCGGAATCCAGTGTCTTTTTGATAAGTTAAATGTTCTGGATGCCGGTCGAAGATCCCGTACTTGCGGGGATCAAGTCCGGCATGACGTGAGAACTTTGGACTCTCAAGATACTTACAAAAGGGAACAAATTCCCCAACCATGCAAGACATTATTTCCATATTCCAATCTCACGACAATGGGGCAAAACCCGTATTCCGATGAGTAAAAAGACAACGGGGGCGCCCATACGAATCCGTGGGTAAAATTGAGTTAATCAGAAGCCCTGGCCGCTTCATAGTGTATCCGGGTGGATCATCAGTGTCAAGGCGGCTTTCCATATTGAGGGCCCCTGCATGCATATGGCCTCATACGTAAATGGATGACCCGATGCCAAAATCAACTTTAGATAGTACCCGAACGGAAACCCGGAAAATCAAGAAATAGTGAAATATGACAAGAGGTTCTGTTAATGTAAATTTTGTTCCATCAATTTTCAATTTTCAATTCTTGAATATTCAATTGTGCCTGAACGGGGTTTTCGTTCAGGCACTGCAAGATATATGGATGCAGGCATCCAAGGCGCATCTTGACACGATATTTCTGTTCCCCTTATGATGCAGGATATGGAGAAAAGTCTTTGGCAGATCCATCTTGGCGCAGCCCCATTAACCGCGGCGTCATAGCGTTATTCTCTCCCTGAACCCGAATTTGATCTGATTGTCCAGGTAGTAAACGATTCGGGGATCCAGCCTGTAGAAACGAACCTTGAATCGCTTGACAAAGTTTTCCAGGTTCAATGCCTGACCGGCGTCAAAGAACTCTCTGACAAATCTAAATTTTCTGGTATATGCGCGAATGGCTTGAACAGCGGTGATACCGGGTGTCAATTGCCGAACGGCGCCGGACATCTGAATTCCCTTGATGCCCTGCCAGGTGTCGGCATAGGGGTAGATGGCGGCTGACGCCTGTTTGCTTTCCATCGCTTCGATAATATGTCTGGACTCCGGATCTGAAAAGAAGAAAAACGCGGATTGGTAAAACACGTAGTACACCGGCGCGGCCCAGGGCGTATTATCACGGGCCGTGGCCAGGGTCATGGTGCTCTGCCGGTTGATGAGTTCCAGGGCCTGTCTTTTGAGTTCAGAATTATCCTTCATAAGAAATCTCTCTCAAGCCCTGACATCTCGGCACCTGAATCTGCCTGGCAAGAACTTCCCTCCAGGTTCATTCCAGGGCCTTCTGGTCGCGTTTATTCAAGGCATCGGGGCGGTCGTTCGGAGCGCACCCCCACCACATCACAGATGTGCGTCCTCTTTTTCCCCGAGGACACATTTTAACCGTGCGCCGGTCAAAATCAGATCAAAACAGCCGTTACACGAGATGCAGGTGGGCCGGCGTTCCTCACCGGTGCTCCAGGAGGCGATTAGGTCCGGCTCCCGAATCAACGGCCGGCACAGGGCCACGAGGTCGGCGTGACCCGCGCTTAAGACCTCCTCCATCAGGTCTCGACTGCGCAGTCCCCCCACCATGGTTACCGGCACATTGACTTTCGCCTTGACTTGCCGGCACCATTCCCGGAAGTAACCCTCTTGCTCCCTTTTGACGATCTTCGGGCGGAACTCGGCTTGGGTGAAGTCACCCCCCCTGAGACCCTGGCTGACCTCGATAGCGTCATAGCCGAGGTCAGCCAGTTGCACCGCCGCCTGCAAACCTTCCTCAAATTCGAGCCCGCCGGCGAACCCGTCCGCCACCCCCAGCTTGATCATTACCGGGTATTTCTTCCCCACTGCCTTTCGCACCGCGGCATAGACCCTTTTGTGCAGTCGAAGGCGGTTTTCAAGAGGACCGCCCCAGTTGTCTTTTCTCCGGTTACTTTGGGGGGAGAGGAACTGGGAAAGGAGGTAGGCGTGGGCGCCATGTACCTGCACCGCGTCGGCCCCCGCCCTCTTGACCCGGCCCGCAGCCTTTCCGAAGGCATCGATGACGGCCTCGATTTCCTCAGCTGTCATGCCCCTGCAGGCACCTTCAAAATAAGGGTCCTCTCCCGGCTCCAGATCCGAGGGACCCAGGGCACGCCGACCCAACGCCCCCTGACGGCGAAAGGCCTCCCTGCCGCCGTGAAAGAGCTGAACCGCCAGTTTGGAACCATGTTCATGAACCGCGTTGACCAGCCATGACAAGCCTTCGATGGAATGATCCCGTTGGATTGAGTTTTGAGACGGGGAAATCTTTCCCGCTGAATCCACGTTAAAGATGCCGCTGACGATCAGCCCGACCTCTCCTCTGGCCAGGGCGGTGTACAGGTCAATCTGCCACTCTGAAACAAATCCGCCAGGGTCCGCTCCCCCATCATAGGTGGCCGAACGGACGAAACGATTCTTTAGGGTAAGATCTCCGATCGCAAGCGGGGTGAACGGGATTTTCATGAAATCCTCCTCCATGATACATCTTAATCTCCGTTTAACGCGGAAGGAAGATGCATTTCTAACATTTAGTAATCCATCTTTCAATAAAATCTCAATACATACCTTTTGCCGCCGGGATCAATCCCGTTAAGGGCGCTTCTTGACACGCCGTGCATTCTTGACGTACACTTTACCATCAAAACAAGCTTTTATCAGTGGCGTCAATTCAGATGGAGGTGTCGTATGGAATCAAGATCTTTCCTTCACAGATGTTACGCAATCGTATGGGTCGTTCTCCTGGGCTTCTTTTTTGCATCTTGCGGCATACCCATGACCAGGGGCCAACACTGGCTGGATACGAAGACAGCCGAACCGGAAATTAATGTTTCAGGCGCATGGAATTCACCGGAATGGGGTGCCGCGGAGTTCACGCAGGAAGGCCGTTCAGTTACCGGAGTTTTGGGAGACTATCATGTCAATGGGGTCGTCAGCGGGAGCAGCCTATATCTGGTGATGTATTCAGGGGATAGAGTACACTACACTGCGGATTTAAAGGCTGCGAACAAAGACTCTTTTAACGGTCTTTATTCCAAGTATACGATTATTGACGAGGTGATCAAGGAGCCGGGTGACCGCGGAGTTATCAGACCGATCACCCTTACGAGGGTGTCTGCTTCGCAATCTCAGTAACTCCTTTTCACGCTAATCTTTTTACCTTACCGGACTTCACAAAGTCATCCATTGATCAATCATCGTCGTCGTCATCCCCGACAAGCTCATTTTCATGGCAAAGACCGCAACCGATCTGCGTACCCTTGGGAATGGCGACAATACGATCTTCCACCTCAAAAATTCGGTCTGCCGCGGCCTTTGAAATCACCGTCCCGTCTCCGGTCGCACCATGGCACGTCCCACAGGCCGCCTGAGACTTGAATTCTTCATGGTCCTTGACCCATGCCTGACTGTTTACATTGTGAATGCCATGAGGTCCGTTAAGGGTCAAGGGCAATCCGCTTCCATGGCAGGCCGCACATTCAGTGATCATGCCGTCATGACCCTGAATCTGAAGGGCTGCCAAGTTGTCATTCGCTTCCCGTGAAGGCCATATGGCATGGGGACTGCCATGACAGGACGGGCAGCTCACACCGTTATGTCCGACGCTGTTCCGATAAAGCGTCCCGGCCTGCTCGGCAAATCGCTTATTGGCTGCAACAATAAAAGTGGCCTGATCCGGGCTGTCGGCATAGGTCCTGCGTCGAATGATCTGGCCGTCATAATTGTTGAGGGCATCCCCCGTGTGGCAGGACTGGCACGTGGGGAGATCCGTCCAGGGGGTCCGGTTTGCATGGCCCACGGCGGTCAGGGTGCCGTGACAGTCCGAACAACTCAGACCCGCCGTATCCATGGCCCCTCGAGCACATTGGGTATTTTCACCCGGATGGCAATAATAACAGGCATTTCCACTGGGTGGATCCACAGGGGTCCTTGTGGCGTGATATCCATGTACGGCCCGGGAAAGGGTCGGGTTGGTTATCTGCGGTCCCACCGGTCCGGCATGGGTCAGGTCCAGGGCCGGAGAATAGTGACAGGAGGCGCAGAGAACCGGCTGACTGTTGAACAGGTTCGTGCCGTTTCTATAATCATGAAGGATCAGGACGTTTTCCCTATACTGGATCGCCGGGTTGGCATTGGCGCTCCATGGCAGGCCGGAAATGGAAGCCCCCACATTTCCGGTGGCATGACAGACGTTGCAATTCATCTCATCCGATATGGGAACCACCACGGGCAGGGAGGAAAGGACAGCGGTGTTTAAAGGATCCATGGCCTTAACATTCATCAGGGGATAGGAGTTGACGTTCAAATTGTCGTCCAAGGAAGTAATCGGAATTCCTGCGGCACTAAACCAATACACATTTTCCCCTTCCCACGGAAGAGGTTGGGGTTGATTGGTGATGCCCGGCATCTTGGCCCCCATGAGCCCTTCATCCACCTGAAGATCGGCGCCGAACAGGGGGAGGACATAATCCCAGAAATTTGTCTTGCCGGCGCTTGTCATGTTGATGGAGCCGGTCTGATCGGCCATGGCCTGGTACGTGACCGAGACGGCCGGACCCATGATCTTGGGAGCCGTCCCCTTTTGGATCACCTGCGCATTCAGCACATTGTAAAGCGGCAGGATGCTGAATACCGAAAAATCCGGGTCGTAGCAGTGCATGCCCAGGTCATTAAAGGCAAACACCTGAAACTCCCCGGAAAGCGGCCCCGGATCTTCAATGACAACCTCTACGATGTTGGAATACGGACTTACTCCCGAAGCATCGCGAGACTGAACCGCCATGTAATACGCGGCTCCGGGCCAAAGGTAGACCGACAGACGGGTTTGCATCCCCACATCCACGGTTACGATGGATCCAAAGCCCGTGGAGGTCTTCGGCGCATAAGAAAGGGTATAGCCGGTTGCCCCGCTTACCCCGGTCCAGGAAAATTGGGCCCAGGTCCCGGAGACGAACGGGGTCACCACAGGAGGCTGAGGTTGGGACAGGGCTGTTCCGGGTCCGGAAACCATAATCGCACAGAACAGAATCAGTAAGAATGTGTTCCATTTCATGACGTTCCCCCTTATGAAACTCTCTTTTCCGGTTCTGATGTATTCGATAAGGCGACGAATTCATCGGCTTTCATATATGGTGATTCTGGTTGCGGCGGGTCACCAACAGAAAAATCATCCCATTTTCTTTGCCCGGTTGTGATAGGCTATGTTTATGTCTGTAAATTCACCTTTGAAATGACCTTCGAACTGTATATCTAATTTAATGGCTGAACGGAAACCCGGAAATTCAAAAGGGGTCGAATCGAAAAATTGCTTTTATTAATTTAAACTTTATTCCACCAATTCGGAATTCCTCAATTCCCAATTCTGCCTGAATCACGCCAAGGCGTGATTTTCGTTCAGGCTCTAATTATACCCCGGATGGACCGCAATAAAATCAGGTCAACACCCTATTCTGTTCTGCAGTGCTACTTATATGACATGGCGTCAGGCCAACCCATCCGAAGCCGGGTTGCGAGACAGGGTGAGTCTGCCGGCTCCGGGAGGCTGATCCGGAGCCTGCGCGCTTTGCTAATCCATTTTCACGGGAAATGAAGACAAAGGGCTTGCCCAATCGGTCCACGGTCATCTATTGGAAGAGGCCCACACTGATCCGGGAGGAGCTGTCTGAGTCTGAGGCGGGTCATCGGATGGGTCATGATACGCCTAGGATGTCACCCGCCTTTCGATCCTTGGATCCTCTTGAGTTGACGATCATGCGCCCTGGAGAGAAGAACCAATGCCGATATCGCGCCCAGCAGTGCGAAGGCCATATCCGATTGGGTATCCCATACATAGCCCTGCGTAGCTAAAAAGGCCTCGGCAGATTCACTGGAGACAAGGGCACCCCACCATTCAATAAGCTCGTAGAATGCACTCAATGCAAGGCACACGCATACGATAAGAAAGTTTTGCCATGCGCCATTCTTTATAACCGACTGCCTCATGAATATCTCCCGTGCAATAATGGCAGGAACAAAACCCTGGGCAAAATGCCCGACCTTGTCGTAGTTGTTTCTCTCAAGTTCAAGATAATCCCGTATCCAGTTAAATAACGGGACCTCTGCATAGGTATAATGGCCTCCGATCATCAGAATAATGCAATGGATCAGTATCAGGGTATAAGCAAGACGTGTAAGACGGAATTTCTTATATGTGGCGCACAAGGCGATGAACCCCGCCAAAGCGGGCGCCACCTCCAGAAACCAGACCAGTGGGTATTTCGGAGATATCCCGGACCATGTTAACACGCCGAAAAATATGATAAGCCAGGCTGTCCTCATCTGCTTTATGTGTGGGCGGGACGCCCTCAATTTATATTCACCGTGGATCCGTTTTCTGCATGAAATCCAGGGCTGAGTGTAACTGTCGGTGCTGTGAAGGTCACGGTGGCGCCGCCTTCAACTTTGACATTGCTCCCCAATACGATGGATGCGCCATTGGAGCACGAACAGGTGGTGCCTGTGGCATATGTTACATTCGTAATCATGCCACTCGCAGGACAATCGGGGCATGAAGAAACGGCTGAGATCACCATAGACGCGGCAGGATCACCGTAAAGGTTGAAATCAAAGAGATTCATCCAGCTCTTCCCACCCCAATCGCTATCCTCATTCATATTGGCCCCCATGTCGCTCTTCACATCAAAAAGCGCCTTGGATGCCTCCTTCCTGTTAGCGACTAACTCCTGGCCATAATAATACCCGATGCTTGCATTATCGCAATAATATTTCAAGCTGGTCTCCCACCGGGTTACAGCATACCAGCTCACTCTGCTGGCAGAGGTCGTTGTGATGGCGCCGTTGTAGAGGAGGGCCGTCCCCAAATTGTCTGCATTTTCAGGGTAACCGTTAAGACAAGAACACTGATAAACATGTGATGGATAATTGTCGTTCAGCGCAGCAGCATCGCTGCTCTCAATAATTCGAGGGGACCATAACGGGGGGCAACCGTCATATCCGATGTCGGCCCCGGTCTGGCTTCCGTGGCCCCACCACCATACCATCCCGTAAGGATAGTAGCGCCACCGTTGCCAGGAGACATCGTTTAAGAGCTCCTGATCACTTGAATAGGACGAATCGGCGGCGCTGCAATACGTGCCCTGCATGTACAATGTGTATTCGGAATAACCTGTTGGATTCAGATAATTATTGATCATCGCCTCAGACAGGTGAGCCCCGTCTGTGGATGCGTCTGAGAAGCTCATAGGCATAAGAGCGCTCTTTCTCCAGTCAATACTCGTTGCATTTCCGTAATTGATCGTCTTCGTCAAAACCGAATCCAAATGAGTGACGCCCGAGTAGACCGGAATCCTTCCCACATAGACTTCATTCGCAAAATCTACCCCACCACTCCCTTTGTCCCCGTCATAATCCCCAAAATACCCATCGCCGTTGAGATCCCAGTTCCCGGTGAGATCGGCATAAAAATAGGCTATTGGTGATTCTCTAAAACACTCTTCCCCTTTTCTCGGCCAGCACATCTTCATGGGCACATCTCCTACTGAATCGCTGCCGCTGCTCGGATCATCCGGATCAGGGTTCCCTATCAACAATACATAGATGATTCCCAAACTGCTGTAATTATTTATCAACCATTGTCGTATCCTTTCGGCAGTGCCATCGGGAGATTGCCCGGTCAGGCCACCGTATTCATCTTCGGTTATGATTAGAGGAGAATATCCTCTGCTGGAAAGGTGAAAGACAAAGCTACTCAGCTTTGTGCTGTTGCGCTTGATCCAATTCGTTGTGATGATAACATAGTCATGGGCCGCAGATGGTTCTGCCTCAGCTTTGACCGGTCTGTACCAGGCCGTTGCTTCTGAATAGTTTTCAAAGAGTTGTCTCGCCCTATCATCCATTTTAGCATCCGCAAGTCCAGCTTCATGAGCCGAACTGCCGGGCGCGCGACCATAAGTGATGGTCACCGCCACTTCAGGGATATATCTCAATTCTCTGCTCATGGGATTGTATTGAAAGGGGGTATATTTCACATTGATAAATTTCCATTTCCTCATCTGGGAAAATCCCAAATATTCGATCGTTTCCCGGGGAAAATAGGCGTCTTTTGAATAAACCTCAGCCTTTCCCCCCAAGAGTAGTCTGTTGCCATCCCTCGTTCCCATGGGGGGCAATTCTCTGATATTGAATTTACCGACATTTTCTGTTCTCCTCACAGAATATGACACCTCAATATGTTGCGCTCTCACGTCATAGGGCACAGCGAATCGAAAAATCCTGCATGGCAAGTCAGGGTAGCCTGGTACTGCATAAGAGAAATAACCGTCGATCAGGACCGCGTCGAAACCATCGCCCATTGCTTGTATACGGTAGGCCGGCGCTTTCAGGGTATAGGTCAGTGTGGCAGCGTCATCTGCAGTTGCCGGCTGGTTTAAGAAAACAAATGCCGAAACCCACGCCAAAAGAAGAGAAAAGACACCCTTTGATGCTCTGCATATCATTCAGTACCCCTGTATGTCCGTCATTCTGGGACGCCCTCAATTTTTTAGGTTTGGGTATCTGCCAGCTGAAAACTGTTTTCCAAGGCGATCACCTTCCCTGATCATTATGTGCTGGGAAAAACGAGATGCGCTCGTCAAGTCTTGGTAATCCAAGTATACCTTATGTGTTTATCTCATTCAAGAAATCGCTGTCAACTTTGAAACCTATGGCCGCCCTGAAGCCCTCACTCGGAGAAAGGCATAAAAACATAGGTCTCTCTCTTCCCTGGGCCTTTCACCGGATCATCTCGAAGGCATGACACCCCAGCGCCGGGGTCCAGACGGCCCCTGCCGGGCCGCACCTCTCAGAAGGCATTCGTCCGCGGATTGAGGATCTTTTCGTTGACAGCTGCGACATGACGGGCTATGGAATCAGCGAGATCTTTCTTAGGGTATCTCTCCCCTAAAGGACCTCCCATGAGGGTTTCGGGGTATGAGATCATGGGGACCGCATACGGATGTGGGCGAGGGGAAGGGCCGGGGCGTGGGGCGGGGAGAAGAAGGTGGTGAAGACGTAGGCCCCGGTCATCAGGATGGTCAAGGCCGAGATCATCCGTACTGTCAGGGGCTCGGCGTGGACAACGCAGAGACCCACAGTTGCTATGACCCGTTTTCCTCGGAAGATGCGTGCGGGAGATGCGAGAGTTGTGTGCAGAGGAAACGGGGGTTCAAGGAAGAGCGTCTCCCACAGGCATTTGAAGAGATACGGCCGTTTGTGAACCGATGATGCACGGAGGCTCACATGAAAGTCGCTGTCATTGGCGCTTCGGGCTACCTGGGAGGCTTGATCGTTCGACATGTGGGGGCCGACCCGAATGTTGAATCCATTTTGGGATTGGATATTGTCCACCCGAAATCCCTTGCACCCAAGATGACCTTTCAAGAGGCCGACGTGCGCTGCGCGGATTTTGCCCGTCTCCTCGCGGGCGTGGACGTGGTCTACCATTTGGCGTTTATTGTGGAGCCCCCCAAAAAACTGTCCATGCGGGACATTGACCAGATCAACATCGAAGGGAGCCGGCGCATATTTGAAGGGGCGATCTCGGCGGGGGTGCCAAAGATCATATACGCCAGTTCAGTAGCGGCATACGGCGCCCACCCGGACAATCCGGTTCCCCTCCGCGAAGGCTCTTTACTGCGACCCAACAACGACTGGTATTATTCCAGGACGAAGGGCGCAGTTGAGGATATTCTGAACACGCTACAGAGACACAGCCCTTCCACCATCATCATCCGTTACAGGCCCTCCATCTTTCTTGGCCCGGGCATCAACAACACGGTCGGGAAGGGGCTGTCGGGAAAGACCCTTTATTGTTTTCCCGAAGATCCAAAGATCGACCTCTGCTGGGACGAGGATGTTGCCGAGGCCTTTCGACTTGGTCTGGGTTACCAGCGTTCCGATATCTTCAACCTCGCCGGTAAAGGACCGATGACGACAAGGGAAATGGGTGTCTTGATGGGGAAGCGTGTGGTTGTGTTGCGTCCATGGGTTTTCTTCCCGATATGTCGTCTGGCCGCAAGACTCGGAATGATTCCCCAGGGAGTGCCTGGATGGGCCGGGTGCTTGATGAGGTACCCGGTCCTGGTCAGCGCAAGGAGAGCAGAGGAGAGGCTCGGGTGGCGACCCAGGCACGATGCCGCGCAGACGCTCCTTCGGTTTATGCAAGGTATGGCCCCGGGGAACTGAAAGAAACGGCCCCATCCTGTTTCGCGAAGGGGGATCCAAAGGATTGCGAATGAAGCATCCCGCAAGGATTCGGGGCATTCTGTGAGATCCGATATGGTTATGAGCCGCTCCTTCGAATGCCGTTCTTTTTCATCTTATACCTGAGCACCCGTTCACTGATGCCCAACTGCTCCGCGGCCCGGGTCTGGACCCAGTCGCTCTTTTCAAGGGCCGAGAGGATCATTTCCCGTTCCACCGCCTCCAGTCGTTCCTCAAGGGTGCCCTGGGTCGTGGCCTGGAAATGCCGGATTTCGTGGGGCAGATCGGCCGGCGTAATGGAATGCCCCCTAGTCAGGGTAACCGTCCGCTGCACCATGTGCTCCAGTTCCCTGACATTGCCGGGAAAAGGGTACTTGATCAGCATGTCTTCTGCTTCGGGCGTAAACCGAAGGGGAGCAGAAGCATACCGTTTCAGGAAGAGTTCCAGAAGCGAGGGGATGTCTTCACGTCGGCGCCGCAGGGGAGGGATCTCGATCTCCAGGACCCGAATGCGATAGAATAGGTCTTCCCTGAAAGTTCCGCCATCGACCATTTTTCTGAGGTTGCGGTTGGTAGCGGAAATCAGCCTGACATCCACATCCTTCTCCTCCTCGCTCCCCACCGGGCAGATCTTCCCTTCCTGGATTGCCCTGAGGAGCTTGGGCTGAAGGGAAAGGGGCATCTCACCCATCTCGTCCAGCATGAGCGTTCCGCCGCCGGCCAGTTCAAATCGCCCCCTTCGGCCCTGGGAGGCCCCGGTAAATGCCCCCTTCAGATGCCCGAACAGCTCGCTTTCAAAAAGCGGCTCCGGTATGGCCGCACAGTTGACTACGATGAAGGGAGCGTCGGTTCTCGGGCTCAGAAGGTGTATCAGGTGCGCTGCCAGTTGTTTCCCGGTCCCGGTTTCACCGGAGACAAGGACCGGCCAGTGACTCCCCGCCATCCTTCTTACCAGGGAGAGCACATCTTTCATGGCCTGGCTTTCGGCGATGATCTTGAGGGGGAGCGGTCCCTCCGCCACCACCTCTTTCACCTCAGCCACATCTTCATCAACGGCGATCTCCTGCTCGATCTGCCGGATCATTTTCAAGAGCACGGACAGGTCCACGGGCTTTTCCATGAATTCGGACGCGCCCAGTTTCATGGCCGTGACAGCCGTGTCCACATCGCCGAAGGCCGTGATCATGATGATCCGCACCCTCGGGTTCATCCCCTTCATCTTTTCCAGCACCACGGCCCCGCTGATCCCGGGCATCCGGTGATCCAGAAGCACCAGGTGGACCGGTTCCCTTTCAAAGAGGCGGAGGGCCGCCGGGCCGTCAGGGGCCGTCAGGACGGAGTAACCCTGCTTTTCCAGGAACCCCTTCAGCAATTCCCGCTGGGTAGGATCATCGTCAACGATCAGAATTTTCATTCAGAGGCCCCTCCATCTGTGCTCTTTTCTCCTGTTGTCCCTCTTCCGGCCCTGGCAGCGGGGAGCCAGACCGAGATCTCCACGGTCCCGGGCTCATGGACCTGGACCGTCATCCGGCCCCCGTGGGCCTCCACGATCCTTCGGGATATGGTCAGGCCCAGACCCGTCCCATCCGCCTTGGTGGTAAAATAAGGTTCCAGAATACGTTCCGCGGCTTCCGGTTCCAGGGAAAAGCCCCTGTTGGTCACCTTCAGGCAGACCCCCTGGTCCTGTCCGGGGGACACCTCCACGTGGATAACCCCCCCGCCGGTTTGAGCCTCGATGGCGTTCTTCAGGAGGTTCTCCGCCACCTGCCCCAGGAGGCCGGGATCTCCCGGAATCGACCTTCGGAAGCTGATCTGCCGGGACACCTCTATACCCGACGCCTCGCAGCGGTGGGCGTACAGAAGGAGCATGTCCTCGACCAACAGATCGAGGCGCATGGCTTTTTTCAATGGCCTCTGGGGGCGGGCATATCTCAGAAGTCCCTCCACGCTGGTGTTGGCGCGTTTTACCGCATCGAGCATTAAATCAACAAGGTGGCGGTGATCATCGCTCAGCTCGTCAGCCTCTATCAGGAGCCTCTGGAGGCCCATGCCCAAGACATTTAGGGGATTTCGGACCTCGTGGGCAATAGCGGCTGCGGAGCGGCCCAATGAGGCGTTTTCCCGCTCCAGGGCCAGTTGCCTGTCAAACTCCTTGACCTGGGCAATGTGGGCAGCCTGGCGCCTGTAGAGGATCAGCGACAGGACGATGCCGAGAGATGCAAGGGCCGCGCTAAAGATGAAGAAATCGCGCCACAGACGTCCAATGGAGCGGTCCAGATATCCGGCGTCCAGGGCTACGGCAATCTCCGCTCCATCCATGGGGACCCGGGCCTCGGCAACCCTGCGGCCGCCCTCCTCTTTCATGATCACGAAAGCCGTCTCCGGGGACCCCATTACCGCGCCCGGGGCCGTCTTCATTCGCACATAGCCTATTCGGGGAATCCCCGCAAGGGTCCGGATCACATTGTCTAATCCCAGGTGCTCCTGAATGGTCCGGACCTGCGCATCGCTCATGCCCACCATCACCCGGCCCGGAGCCCCCTGATCAGCCCCTGAAAAAAGATACAGCCCTTCTTTCGGCAGGTGTCGAAGCCCCGGAGCAGGAGACCGGGCCGAATCGTGGTTTGGGAGCCACTCCGGCGGGCCTTCCACATATTCTCCGGGTCCTCGGTGGATGCCGATCCCCGTGAGTCCGGCCTCTTGCGAAAAGGCGGTCAGTTCTTCTGCCGTAAACGGCTCCACCTTGTCCAAATAGTCCACAAAACGGGCCGTGTTACGCAAAAAAGACTCGAGGATTTCCTCTGCCGCCTGTTTGGAGAGGACGCCTCCCCGGGCGCTCAGTTGAATCACTTCTGCCATCAGGACCGCATGTTCGCGCACGTGTGACAGGAAGTCCTCCTTGGCCTGGTGGACCTGCCACAGGAAATAGGCCGTCACAACACAGAAAAGAAGCGAGAAGACAAACAGGTTGGCTGCCCAGAGGGGGAGACCGCGTCTAATTCCTGCCATGACCCTTGCCGCCCCCCTTTCCGCCATACTGGCCTCTGCCCTTGCCGATACGGCGTCGTACCCCGGTGGCGTCTTTCCCCCCGGCGCCGCTCCCTGTTGCGTAGATCCTGGCGGCATTGAGGACGCCTTCCATCTCGGACCTGTCGCCCCATATCCTGACAATGCTCCCCGAAGAGAGATTTTTCGGAAGCCGATCCGGATGGATGGCGACCTCCACGGATTTTCCGGCGCCTCCCTCTCCCTCCATCCCATCGGATTCTTCTTCAAGGAGGAGGACGGACAATCTTCCGGCATCCCGGTCCACGGAAACGACGCGGCCCAAAAAGAGGTCCTCGCCCGAGGCGTCGAGAACCCATCCGTTGAGCAGGACGCCCATCAGAATGAGTATGAAAATCCGCATTGAAAAACCGTCTGGGTATAGGATTCATAGTCGAGGGGCGCATCGCCGGACTTCCACCCCGCCTGCCCAAAGAGTTCGAAATCGCCCCAGAACCTGCTGACCTGGATCCCTGCGGACCAGGTGTCATTGGACTGTCTTACGCGGGTCATGCTTTCCGGGACCCGATGGTAGTCTGTCCGGAACCACGCGGCCTCCAACCCCACCAACCATTCAGGGGCCGGAGCCCACGAAAGGGCGGCCCCCGCCTGGATCTCCCTGTACGATTCCATATCCAGCGACGCGTCCAGGTCTCCATAGGCCCCATAGACCCGGCCGGTCAGGGAGGAGAGGATGAAAACGTCCAGATTCAGGGCCGTCGCCAGAAGGCGGTTGTCCCGTGGGGGGTAAAGCGTATGCAGGGGGCGGTTCCCCTTCTCACCAGAATCCGGGCGCCACGGGGACGGTTCCCCTCCCTTCTCAGGGCGAAACGCGGGAGAAGACCGCTTGCCGCCTTTCCCGCCCTTTACCTCCTGTCTCCCCTGTCCCTTGCCGGAAAAAGGCATGGCCCAGTTCAAATAGCTGAGCCAGCGGCAGGTCTGCTCGAACCCCAGGGTCAGTCGGCTGGACATGATCCAGTCGGCCCGAATGCCCACCATGGCCTCGTTCCGATCGTCGGCCTCGATGAGCGCATCCCGATAGGCGGCCACCTCTCCCATGAGTGCCGGCAGGAGCTTGCCTTCGGCCAGGGAGTACGTGATGGCCCCATCGGCCTGCACCCGATAGTTGTCGCCCACGCTCCAGTAATCCTGGTATCTTCCCTCTACGGACAGGTCGAGGCTCAGATCATCGGTCAAACCCAACGGCTGGCCGGCCCTGAGCCCATACACGGAAAACCCGGAGCCCTCGGACGGATCGATCAGGGCCGGATTGGAATCATACCCGGCTGTCAGTTCGGCCGTCAGGTCCACGGCCAGGGAATGGGGGACCATCAGAAGAAAATAGAGGCAGGCCGCCCCCACGAGTCCTGC
>JAIPDI010000039.1 GCA_021737785.1 Deltaproteobacteria bacterium | reverse complement strand
TCAATGACTTCTACCGTTGAATCGTCCCCTATGTTCTTTATGGTAATGTTGCCTTGTTCAACGGACACTGTCCGATCGAACTCAATGGTCAGAATGGGGTTCGGATTCACACCGCTGGCAGTATTCGCCGGCGACAGGGACACCACCTTGGGATTGGTTGCATTATTGCTATCATCACTGCAGCTTGCCAGAAAGAGCCCTGCCAAAATCAACGCAAACATCATGAGAAACTTTTTTGTTAACAACATGAACTCTCCTCCTTTGAATGACCATTCCTGTTCAAGACAAACAGAAAAGCTTAAATCGGTAACCGGGCACATTGCTCCCAGTACCCGTTGAAGAACCCTTAGTTGCAGAAATGCGCTCTGCCCTGCTGTTACTCAATATGGCCCAGATCGTATGTCCCTATGAATGTCCGATTCGGCACGGAAGACAGGATGCAGCAAAAGGGCTTCTAAGTGAAAAGACATTGGCATTTTTAAAAAGGGTAGACTATAGAAAATTACCTTGTAGGTCAAAAATTAATTTTTTTGTTTTGCTTCCGGTTAAAGGAAGTTAAAAGTCTTGTGACTGGTACAAGACTTGGCAAAAATAGTCGTCGAATTTTGGTTGGCAGAAACTGAAAGCACGTTTTGACGGCCGAAACCTTGAGGTATACCTTACAAATCGCATTTTCAGGGTTGCAGATGTCAACCCTACCCGAATTATGGATACGCTGGTGATTCTGATTAAAATTTCAACCATTCGTGCATAATCACCCCGCCCAAATTACCCCATTTATTCAACCTTACCAAATGAAACATTAAAATTCAAGCGTGTGAAGTTTGCAACAATTATTCCTCAATTAAACCAATTGCTTAGAAAAGAAAACCTACGTGAATAATCATCGTCTCTGAGCACTCGCCAATTCGTGAAGGCTACAAAATGTATCTTTTGGAAAGCCCACAGATTTCGGGTCACCAAAAACGTGACATATGCCTACTTCCTTGCCGAAAGAATTCCCCCGAAACCTAAAGATGCCTCACTCAATCTACCCCGTCGTATATCTTAAAACCCAAAATGGGGTCAAGCTCAAAAAGCCTGTGATATCCATCGGCCGAATGGGTTAAGTGGACCTTGAAATGCGATTCCTATAACAACTGCGTGAAATAGCATGTATGTTTTGGAAGTCTCAAAGATTTTGACTCACCAAAACCTTGATATATGCCTTACCATGTTGCGAGTCTGGTTATGTTGCCTATTCCTTGGTTGTGTTCCGGACGCGGGTCATTGCCAGCGCAATTTTCCGGGGGCCGCAAAATACAAAACCCCGCTCTCCATATTTATGGAGCAACAGGGTTTCGGGGTGGCCATGGACCATTTTGCATCCTCTTTCCCTCTCGGGTCTGCTCTGGAACGGCTTTGATTGAATTATCAGAGGCTATTCGCGATTCTCGAAACGGCGGGGTATTCACTTCAGGCATCGCCTCAGATCGACCAGGGCCAGGGGTTTAAAGAAGAGAAATTGCGCAAATGTTCTGCTGAAGGGTGCTCGTACACCTTATAAGGAAGGTAAGTCAAGGCCAAACAGAGCGGTCCAGCAATTCAAACGGTCCCGTCCCTTTGTCCCTGTCGTGCTGACAGAACTATAATTCCTGATGCCGACCTCTTGACCAATTTCCGCCAGTCTGCTTCCCAGCAGAATTCTCATGAGAAAGATCGCCACATGACGCGGTCCATCCACGGTTCATCACATAGCGTCAGGCATCAGGAAAATGAAACGGAGCCTCTCCCCGAAGAGAGCCCTCTGTGGGAAGCGCCCACCTCTTGATCACGCCACGCCATGCAGCAGTCGGTTTTCCGGATCGCGTCGTGGAAATCTTCGCCGAGAACTATCGCCGGTTCGTGGCCGAAAGATCGCTTCAATACGTGGTTGATTTTAAAAGGGGGTATTGACCGTTTTCAGGTATGCCTGCCGACTGTGGCCCTGTATAGGGTTGCCTCCCCCGCAATCTGATAGGGACCGACGGCCGCAGGAATCAGCACGGACATGCCTTTTTCTACGCTCCCGGAATCGCTGTTTTTCAGGCCTTGCATCCGGACGCATCCTTCCATACAGATTAGGATATCGACGCTTCGATCCCTTTCGCTCTGGAAAGAAATGCCGTCGGAAACCGTAATAACGGCCAATTGAAACTCTGCTGCGGGCGTCTCATAGATCCTCTCGGCCGGTTGTCGTCCGGGTTCCGACTGGAGTTTTTGAGGATGCATGAATCTGAAATCCACAATCCTGAGCAGTTCCGGGACGTCTATATGTTTCGGGGTGAGTCCCCCTCTCAACACATTGTCGGAATTGGCCATCAGTTCCATTCCCATTCCCTGAAGATAGGCATGGGGTTGACCTGCCGGAATATAGATGGCTTCCCCAGGATCCAGGGTCACCAGGTTGAGAAAAAGGGGAGATAAGACGCCGATGTCTCCGGGATAGGCCCCATGAAGCGCCACCATCCACCAGAATGCCCGGTCCATATCGGTTAATGGTCCGGCGCCCTCCACCGCCTGCCCGACCACATCTCCTTTGCGAAAGGCATCCATGGAGAGCAGTGAGGTAACAAACCGTCGCAATCCGCGGCTGTCAGGATCTCTTCTCAACAGGTCAAGTTCATCCGAAAGCGTGCCGCCGGCAACCCTCTCCAAGAGGCTCAACACATCTTCGGGTGGTCGAAATCCCTTGAGCGCCTCAAACCGCGTGACCGCGCACAGGATCTCAGGTTTGTGATTCGAATCCCTGTAGTTGCGCCGGGCCGCGTCCAGGGCAATTCCGAGACAATTCTCCTTTTCAAATCCGGCGCGGGCCTGTTCGAGGTCGGGGTGGACCTGAATAGAGAGCGGACGTTCGGCCGCAAGGACCTTGAACAGGAACGGAAACCTATTTGAAAACCGTTCGGCAACGTCTTTGCCCAATAGTGAAATCGGATCCTTTTCGATCACCGTCTCCAGCGACTGCCACACGCCATCCACCAGCACGCGCGATGGGGCCTTGGGATGGGCCCCCAGCCAGAGTTCGGCAGCCGGCCTTTCAGACGGGACCGGCAGACCCAGCAGTGATGGGATGGCTGTCCTGGATCCCCACGCATATTCCAGAATCGGGTTCTTCAGCAGAGCAATCTTATTCATCTGGCTCTTTTGAAACGGTCCTTTTGCATTCGATGTTTGATGTTCATTTGTTCACCCCACCTCCTACCCTTCCAGGTCGATCATAGCGCCGATCATCGTCTCAATCTCGTGGGTCTTCCCGCCGTAGAAATGATCGGTTCCTTTAACAATGCTGAATGCTGCATCGGGGTTCCAGAGAGGGAGCATCTGTTCGATCATACCCGGAGGCGCAATATCGTCTTCAGACCCGGTGATCACCAGCCGGATTCCGGGACAGTACTTCAAAAAGGAGAAATCCATGAAATTGACAGGGGGAGAAACCATGACCATACGTTTGACTGAAGACAGGCGTTCAATGCATTTCGCATTGATCCAGGCCCCGAAGGAATATCCTGCCAGGTCGATGGACGTTATCCCCAATTGAACCAGATACGCCACTGCGGCCATGACATCCTCCTGCTCCCCTTTCCCGTTATCGTATGTCCCCTGACTCCTGCCCACACCCCGGAAATTGAACCGAAGTGTGGCATACCCCTTTTTTCCATAAGCCCGCACCATCGATTCAACCACGGTGTTGTCCATGGACCCGCCGTACAGGGGATGGGGATGGGTCACAACCACCCCGTACCGGCCGTGAATTTCGCTGACCAAACCCTCTATATTCAGATCCTGCGATGGGAAACCTACCCGGATTTCTTTCATTCGGCACCCTTTTGCGTTCATCTTCTTCCCTGTTAAGGCCACAGATGAACAATCTCGGATCAAAGATCTTTACTCCCCGGTAAACAAAGGCTTTCGCTTCTCCAGAAAGGCCTGGAATCCTTCCATACGGTCTTTTGTGTTACGGACCCTGGCGCTCCCCTCGGACTCCACCTCGAGGCCCCTCTCAAGTCCTTCGTAATCACCGGCCGACATGGCCTTGAGCACGCAACCGACTGCGATGGGGGGTCGTTCCGCCAGTCTTAGAGCCAATTCCAGGGCATCATCCATCAGTTTTTCCGGCGTCGACACCTGGTTCACCAACCCGATTTCAAGGGCCTCCCGGGCATTCAGTGTCTTGCTGAACAGAATCATATCCAGGGCCTTTGCCCGGCCCACGAGACGGGGCAGACGCTGGGTCCCGCCCCAGCCCGGGATGATCCCCAGATTCAACTCGGTCAGTCCGAGCTTGGCCTTGGGGGCGTCCGCCATGATCCTGAAATGGCAAGACACGGCCAGTTCCAGGCCTCCTCCCAGGGCAAAACCGTTGAGGGCCGCGATCACCGGCTTCTCAAAGCGATCGATTCGGGTCCACAATGCCCTGGCCTTCGGGCCGATCAGGGCGGCATTGGCCGCATCCTTCACATCAAAGCCCGCTGAAAAACAGCTGTCCCCCGCCCCGGTCAGGATTATGACTCTGGCATCTGGATCGTTTTCCACCGCATTCATTGCCTGCTCGAACGACTCGATCGTGACCAGATCCCAGGTATTGGCAGGCGGATGATCCACGGTAATAATGCGGATGGCGTCACGGTTCTCTAAAATGATATTCTGATAGCTCATATTTTTCTTCTTTCTCCTCTCTCATTTCTGTCCTGTGCAATCGGAGCTCACCGCTCCCGGGCATATCTTTTTTGCCCGTCCTTCAAAAATGGCTTGCCTTTTCGAACAGCCCCTTCTAATATCCAGATAAATGAACATCGTTAACGCTCTTCGTTATTTTATCTTATCATGGCCCGTCAACGCAAATACTTTGTTCAATCCCTGGCCCGGGGGATATCTGTACTTCAGGCGTTTTCTTCTGAACGAAACAGGCTCACACTCACAGCATTGGCCGAGATAACAGGGATGAACCGAACAGCGATCCAACGCTTTACAGATACGTTGATGGAACTGGGATTCCTTGGCAGGGACAAACACAAGGAATTCTATCTTAGCCCCAAAATTCTCTCCCTCGGATTTACCTACCTTCAGGGCTCGGAAATAGCCAACCTGGCCGCTTCTCATCTAAAAGATTTTTCCGAGCGTGTTGGATTGACAGTAAACATGGCCATTCTTGACAACACGGACATCATATTCCTTTACCGCCAAGAAGTTCACAGATTCTTGAAATATGACCTTCGGGCCGGCTCCAGACTGCCCAGCCATTGCACAGCCTCGGGTAAGGTCCTCCTTGCCTCCCTCGATGATCAGGAATTGAAGCAGCGGATACGAAAAATGAAGCTCGAGGGAACCACAAGCCACACCATCACAGACAGGAAAAAACTCTACCAAGAAATCCTCAAGACCAGGGCAAATGGGATCGGCACGTGCGATCGCGAGCTTTCTCTCGCCCTTTATTCAATTTCAACTCCCCTTTTAAATCATGAAAAAAAAGTAGTTGCGGCAATAAACCTTTCTCTCTCTTCAGAAGAGGCAACGGGAACTGTCCTGGCCGACGCTAAGCGGGAAATTGTGGAACAAGGTCGCAACTTATCGAAGTTGTTGGGTTATGAAGGAGACTATCCACTGATCATTCCGTAGTTTCCCGGGGGTCGCTCGATAATGAATGTTGGATACCTGCTGACGAATTCTGCCAACAAGTTCCCCGACAGACCTGCGATTATCTCTCAAGAGGGTCGGGCCACCTTCAAGACATTCAACCATAGAACCGATCGGCTCGCCGTCGCCATGATCAAGGCCGGATTGAAAAAGGGGGATCGGGCAGCAATTCTCTTTCCTAACAGCACCTATTTCGCTGAAACCTACTTTGCCGCGGTCAAGGCGGGACTGGTTGCCACGCCAATAAATTTTCGACTGGCCCCACCGGAAATCCTTTTCATACTCAATGACTCCCAGGCGAAAATACTCTTTTATGACCCGGAGTTTGAAGGCCGATTCGCTGATATGCAAGAAGGCCTGGACACCGTGCAATCCTTTGTTTCACCCCACCTCGGTTCGAAACCGTCAACAGCCTATGAGGATTTTATTTCCAGCGGAGGGGGCTCTGCGTCCGCTCTTCCCCGTGTCTGCGAAGACGATCCCTGCCAGCTCATGTACACATCAGGTACAACGGGCAGGCCGAAGGGCGCCGTCCTTTCCCATCGCAATATCATCTGGAACCTCTTCAATACCATTTGTGGGAGGGAAGATCAGCCTGAAGAAAAGGCCGTGATTGTGGGCCCCCTCTTTCACACCGCGGCATTGAACAATCACTTCACCATCCAGGTCGCTCTCGGGGGAACCAGCATTTTGGTGCGGAAATTTGACCCGGAGGCCTTGCTCCGGACCATCGAAAAGGAGAAGGCCACCGTCATGTCAGGGGCTCCCGCGCTTTACAACATGCTTATCCGGCACCCTGGTGCCCACAAATATGATGTCAGGTCCATTACCAAATGCACGGCCGGGGCCGATAAGCTGACCATGGAAACCAAAAAAAGGATCATGGAATTCTTTCCCAGTATTAAAGGTGTTTATGATGTTTATGGCTGCACCGAGGCATCCCCCTGCATCACCATTCTCAATGCCAGAGATTCCCTGAAAAAAGATATGTCTGTAGGCAAAGCCCTCCCTTTTCTGGAGGCGCGCGTTGTGGATCAAGATAACCGGACGCTGCCGCCCGGAGAAGTCGGGGAGGTCGTCTGCAGAGGGGCAAATATCATGCAGGGGTATCACCAGGATCCTGCGGCTACCCGGGAAGCAATTCGAGATGGGTGGCTCCATACCGGGGACCTGGCCACAATGGATGAGGAAGGTTACTATTATATCGTTGATCGCAAGAAGGACATGATTGTCAGTGGCGGGGAAAATATTTATCCGAGGGAAATCGAAGAGATCCTCATCAGACATCCGGGCATCGCCGATGTAGCCGTGGTGGGGGTCCCGGATGCAGATTGGGGAGAATCAGTCAAGGCGTATGTGGTTCCGGAAGAAGGCTGTTCAATTGATGCGCAGGGAGTGATCGAATTCTGTAGGAAGTCTCTTGCCAGCTACAAGAAACCGAAGACGGTCGTCTTTGTCCGTTCAATCCCCAAGAATCCGTTGGGGAAAGTCCTGAAGCGTGTCTTGAGGGAAGAGGGGCACTGAATATGGATCGACCAATCAAAAGGAGGTGATTGAAAAGGTTTTCAGCAAAAAACTTAACAACAACATAAGATCAAGGAGGGAGCAGCATGAGAAGACGAACGATGTTTTGGATCATTGCATGTGTTTGCATGACAGTATTGGCAGCAGGGGTCACTTCCAATCAGACATTTGCCGGTGACAAGCGTCTCCTGTCCATCGCCACAGCCAGTACCGGAGGCAGTTGGTATCCGGCGGGCGGCGCCATCAGCAGTCTCATCAATAAATACGTGCCCAATACCGAGGCGTCCGCGCATCCATCTGCCGCCAGCAGAGAAAATATTCGGCTATTGCAGGAAAAGAACACCGACCTGGCCATGGTCATGCCAAGTGTCGCCTATTTTGCTGAAAGCGCGACCGGGTTGTACGAGGGGAAACCGCCCGCAAAAATTAAAGGCCTTTTTTCGTTCTGGGGAATCGATCTTCTCATTATTGCCCGTGCAGACAGGGACATCCACAAGATCGAAGATCTCAAAGGGAAGAAGGTCGGCTTCGGCCCCCCTGGAAGCGGGAGTGCCAATATGTCGCAGAAGATCCTGGAGGAATATGGGCTGAGCTATGAGGACGTGAAGCCCCAGTTCATCTCAGCCACAGAGCAATCCCAGGCCTTGAAGGACGGGACCCTGGATGCGGCCATGTATACGATCGGGACGCCGGCCTCCACATTCGTAGATCTCTGCACCCTTACAAAGTGCCGGCTGATCCCCATTGAAAAGGAGATGATGTCAAAGATCGTAAAGAAGTACCCCTACTATGCGAAATCGGTCATCCCTGCCAATGCCTATCCGCAGATCAAGACCGATACCCCGGCTCTCAAATGGGTTGGACTGGTGATCACCTATGACGACCTGGATCCCGACCTCGCCTATCAGATTGTCAAGACGGTCTGCAAGGATCACATCGATGAGTTCAAAGAATGCCACGCACAAGCAAAGAAGCTGACGACAAATGACATGGCAACAGGGATGTCAATCGCCTGGCATCCAGGGGCGGCCAGATTCTGGAAGGAAATCGGCCTCATCAAATAACAGGCGAAATCGCGGGTCCTCGCCCGTCCCCCCTTACGGGTCCGGGACGGGCGAACACGCGGTTTGTCTCATGTGAAGGGGACCACCTGCCTGAGGTGCGGTCCGCGGGCGTGGTTCAGTGTATTGCTTTTGGCCATGGAAAAATTCAAGAAAAGGCCCCTGGCCCTCGGAGTTCTCAGCTTGGCCCTTGTGTCGGGCATCGCTTTATGCATCTATCCTCAATATGTCTTATGCATCAGGGATGCGAGCAACGACACCACCGTACTGAGCGTCGGAACGCATCCCGGGGATAATCTCTGGATTGTGTTCATTAATTCTGTAGAACGTCTCCCTGTGGCCGACCACTTCGTCGTCAACGACAGGCATCAACTCATGTTTACGGAAACCATTTATCAGGCGCCTTACGCAGGATATCTCCACTCCGAAAAAAGCGAGGTGATCGCGCCGGGAACGACAAGGATCTCTGGGAGCGATCGCCTCATGGAGGAAATCACCTTCTACGCCGGATACGATTCGAGACACCTTTTGTTTGTGAACGGTAAGTGGACACCCCTTTACCATGTGGCGCAAGGGGGCGATCTCATCCGGGTCACGGTGAACAGACAATCCAGACTGGCCACATTCTTGAACAGGATATTTTCAGATGAGCAATAATAAAGACTTTGGGAAAAAAACCGCGCTGTTCGCTTCCGGCCTGGCAATTCTCATGGCCCTGTTTCAGCTCTACACCTCGGGCTTTGGCCGATTTCCAGCCCTTCAGCAGCGATCCATCCATCTGGCCTTTGCCCTTATTCTGACCTTCTATCTTTTCCCGGTCACCAAAAAGGGGTTATCCAGGAAATGGGGCGCTGTCATTAATTTTCTCTCGTCCATCGGTGCTCTGCTCGCCTGCGGGAATATCGCCTTTATCGTCTATTATGTCCTTTACGAAAGGGCGGGCGCCGCCACCGATATCGACATCATCCTCGGACTCATTTTGATCGTCCTGGTCCTGGACATGACCCGGAGGATCATGGGATGGGCACTCCCTATCATTACCCTCATATTCATTGCCTATGGTTTTCTGGGTTCTTATATCAAACTCCCCTATATTTCCCATTCGGGCATGGACCTTCACCGATTCATTGCATACACCTATCTGAGCACTGAAGGGCTTTTTACGGTACCATTGGGGGTATCGGCGACATTCATTGCCATTTTCGTGATTTTTGCCTCTTTCCTGGTCAATTCGGGGGTCGGGGACTTTTTCATGGATGCGGCAACGGCCGTAGCCGGCGATAAAACCGGAGGGCCTGCCAAGGTTGCAGTCGTAGCCAGTGCAGCCATGGGGTCTGTTTCAGGAAGCGCGGTCGGGAATGTCGTAACTACCGGATCCGTCACCATCCCATTGATGAAGAAGATGGGGTTTCCGGCGCTGCTGGCCGCCGGGATCGAGGGTACCGCCTCTACCGGAGGGCAGATCATGCCCCCCCTCATGGGTGCGGCAGCGTTCATCATCGCCAGCATCGTGGGAAAGCCTTATCTGACCATCTGTGTTGCAGCCTTTGTTCCGGCTGTCCTCTCTTTTATGTCGGTGTATGTAATCGTGCACTTTGAGTCTGAAAGATATGGCATTAAAGGGTTGCCCAAGGAGGAACTGCCCAAACTATGGCCGGTTCTCAAAAGAAAAGGCCATCTGGTCCTCCCTATCGTCGTCCTGGTGGCGATGCTTGTCATGGGATATACTGCCATGAAAGCAGGATTCTATGCCATCATATCCGTGATCCTTGTAAGCGCCTTTCAAAAGGACACCCGCATGGGCATCAAGCGCATCCTTGAGGCAATGGAGAAAGGGGCCAAAGCAGTTCTGCCCATCGCCGCGGCCTGTGCCTGTTCCGGCATTGTCGTGGGGATACTGACCCTGACCGGTTTAGGGCTCAAGATTTCATACCTCCTGGTGGAAATAGCGGGCGGAAGTCTTCCCGTATTGCTGCTGCTGGCCATGATGGCATCCATACTGCTCGGCATGGGGATCACCACAACAGCCGCCTACCTCCTTGTAGCCATTATCGTCGCTCCTGTTCTCGTCAGGATGGGCGTGCCCGACCTGGCGGCACACATGTTTGTCTTCTATTATGCCGTCATCTCCACCATCACCCCGCCGGTCGCCCTGGCCGCCTATGCTGCGGCAGGAGTGGCGGGCACCGATCCCTTCAAGACGTCGTTGGTGGGGTTTCGTGTGGGAATCGCAAAGTTTGTCGTTCCCTTTTATATCATTTACACGCCTGAAATCATGCTGGTCTTTGGGGCGCCGTTAAAAGCGCTGGCTGCATTGCTCATGTCCTTCTTCGGCATATGGGCCTTGGCAGGGGGAGCGTGCGGATACGTATTCCGGGAATTGAAGTTCTATGAAAGGCTGGTGCTCCTGGTCTGTATCCCCTTTACCATCCCCAAGAGCCTGCTCTATAATACGGCAAGTATGGCTGTTATTATTATTGTTACCCTTTATTTCTGGATAAGTGCGAAAAAGGGAAGGCAGAAAACACCCGACCAACAACGAAACTCCCATTTGATACAATCACGATATCGGGAATCCAAGACCGAGAGCCCGAGAGGCGGAGGACATGAACGAGAATAGAACTGTTATCACCCTGGCGGTCACCGGGTCTATCGGCGACAAGTCAAAGCACCCTGCCCTCCCGGTCACACCGGCGGAAATTGCACAAAGCGCCCTGGAGGCCTGGTCGGCCGGGGCTTCGGTGGTGCATATCCATGTGAGAGATCCTGAAACCGCCGAACCGTCCATGTCCTTGGACTTGTATGAGGAGACGGTCCAGCGTATCAGAGGAACCTCCGACATGCTGATCAATTTGACTACCGGCGCCGGGGCCCGCATTGTCCCTGACAATGCCGAACCCATGGGTCTGGCGCCCGAAACCACCTGGAGCACCCCCCAAAAGCGGACCGAGCACGTGGTGAGGCTCAAGCCGGAGCTCTGTTCATTGGACGTGGGATCCATGAACTTTGGCGCCAGGGTTTTTGCCAATCCCCTCCCCCATATCGAGGAGATGGCGGCACGGATCAAACAGGCAGGCGTTCGACCCGAGTTGGAGGTGTTTGATCTGGGCCATGTGGAAATCGCCCGGAGCCTGATCGCAAAGGGTCTTGTGGAGGGCCCGCCTGTTTTTCAACTCTGTCTGGGAATCCCATGGGGAATGCCCGCGACCTCAAAAAACATGCTCCTGATGCGGGAAGTGCTCCCTTCGGACGCCATCTGGGGGGGGTTCGGTGTGGGCCCGGCCAGCTTTCCCATGATTGCCCAATCCGCATTGCTCGGAGGGAATGTGAGGGTGGGTTTCGAGGACAATTTCTATCTGACCCCTGGAACACCAGCCAAAAGTAATGCCCAGTTGGTGGAAAAGACGGTCGCCGTATTGAGGGCATTGGACAGGGCGCCCGCATCCCCGGATGAAGCCAGAGAGATGCTCTGCTTGAAATCATAGATGCCCTTTGCGTGTCGGCCTTTGTTGAGGTAATCTCCTATTGAGAACAAAAGATCCGATATTTGAAAATGAGGTGCTCAGATGAAGAAAACAAGAGCCATGGTTCTCACAGGTCCGGGCAAACTGGAATTACAGGAATTTGTTCTGCCCGAGATAGGCAAGGAGGACGGTATCCTGAAGCTGGAGCTTATCGGCGTCTGCGGTTCAGATCCCGGGATCTACAATGGGAAAACCCGGGGGGCACCCAGACCTTTTCCCATCATTCTGGGGCATGAAATTGTCGGTCGTGTGGAAAAAATGGGGGCCATGGCTCAAGAGCGGCACGGCGTCAGGGAAGGAGACCGGGTGATCATTGAATATGCCTTCGGATGCGGGGAATGCAAGGCCTGCCTGGCCGGGACCTACACCCTCTGCGAGAAATATTATTCCTACGGGTCCATGATATCGTGCAAGGAACCGCCCCATTTATTTGGAGCATATGCCGACTATCTGTACATTCACCCACGGGCCATGGTCCACAAAATTGGCGGCATCTCGCCGGAAACAGGCGTTCTGATCTGTGCCGTCCTGGGCAACGCCGTCCGCTGGCTGCGGACAATCGGGAACGTTTCTATAGGCCAGCGTGTGGTGATTGTCGGGCCCGGCCAGCAGGGTCTGGCCGCAGTGGTCGTGGCAAAGGAATCCGGCGCCGGCCCCATCTTTGTGGTCGGTCTTTCAAAAGACAGGGAACGGCTTGAAATGGCCCATCGCTTTGGGGCTGATTTTCTTATCAATGGGGAAAAGGAGGACCCGGCGCAGATCATCTCAGATGAAACCCATGGCGCCATGGCCGATCTGGCAATGGATGTCACCGGACATCCCTCCGGCGCTTCCCTGGCCGTTTCACTCACAGGTACGCGGGGTACGGTCATTCTTCCCGGCCTGTACGGTCCGAGCACGGAAGTCCCGTTGCTGCTGGACCGGGTAGTCTTGAAGGAATTGAAACTGAGGGGTGTTTTTTCCCATGATTCTCCCGCGGTCGAGGCTGCCATTGCATTGGCAGGCCGGGATAAATATCCTCTTGTTCAAATGATCAGCCACAGGCTTCCATTGGAAAAGGCTGAAGAGGCCATTAGACTGGTGGGAGGGAAAGTCCCGGGTGAAACACCGATGAAAGTTGTCCTCGACCCAAATATGTAACATTCAAAAACGCGTGGTCCCGCGACGGCCCTATGACCATGATTCACCGATGCAGGTCGTCGCCATCATAACGGGCTCGCCGTTCTGATATTCTCCACAATGGCCGCGCCGAACTCGGAGCATTTCACCTCCCTTGCGTCCGCCATCTGCCTGGCCAGGTCATAGGTGACCGTGCCCTGTTGAATCGTGCGGGTGATGGCCCGCACCACAAGGTCCGCGGCCTCTCCCCAGCCCATGAAACGAAGCATCTCCGCGCCTGAGAGGATCAGGGAGCCGGGATTGACCTTATCCATACCCGCATACTTGGGGGCGCTCCCGTGGGTGGCCTCGAACAGGGCGCATCCATCCCCGATGTTGGCCCCGGGGGCCATGCCCAAGCCGCCTACCTGCGCTGCCGCGGCATCGGAGAGGTAATCGCCGTTCAGGTTGGGGGTGGCGATCACCCCGTATTCCTCGGGCCGAAGCAGAAGCTGCTGAAACATGGCGTCCGCGATACGGTCCTTGATGACAATCCTGCCTTCGGGTACGCGCCCGTCGAACTGTTTGTAGAGTTCCGTTTCCGTAATGGTTTGTGCGGCAAATTCCTCTCCGGCTAGCTCATACCCCCAGTCCCGAAAGGCCCCCTCCGTGTACTTCATGATATTTCCCTTATGAACGAGGGTGACGCTCTCAAAACGGTTTTCCAGGGCATACACAACGGCCCGCCGCACCAGACGACGCGTATTGAATGCACTCATCGGCTTGATGCCCACCCCGCTCTCCAGGGAGAGCTCTGCGGCGCCGGCCGTTCTCAGCTTCTCGTTCACGTGTTTTAGCACAGATCTGGCCTCCTCAGATCCTGCCGGCCACTCCACCCCGGCATACACATCCTCGGTGTTTTCCCGGAAGATGATGATATTGACCCTCTCCGGATGAACCACTGGGGCCGGCACCCCAGGAAAATACCGGACCGGCCTCACACAGGCATAAAGGTCCAGCCGTTGTCTCAAGGTCACGTTCAGGGAACGGAACCCGCCCCCGACCGGGGTGGTCAGGGGACCCTTGATGGCGATCCCGTATTGCGCAATCTCCTCAATGCTCTCATCGGGCAGGGGGTTCTCCCGGCCGAATCTTCTCTGGGCCTTTTCGCCCGCAAGAATCTCTTTCCACACGATGGATCGCTTTCCACCGTAGGCACACTCAATCGCCGCGTCCAGCACCGGCCGTGACGCGGCCCATATATCAGGGCCGATCCCGTCCCCCTCAATATATCCGATTTCAGGGGTATCAGTCACTATCGGCCTTCCGTCTCCATCCCATTCAATGCGTCTTCCTTTTTCCACTTCCGATTCCCCTATCTTCTTCAGATTCAACATTCAAGATTCAGATCCCCATCATTTGGATGGCTATGCCTCCCCTAAGACGCGGTCCCGTTCATAATTCAGGCGGCCCCCGGCAAGCACAATTTGACGTTCCCGGATCGATAGGTTCAGTCTTGCTTCAAAGGCAAACCCCGCCTTTTCACTCTTTAGCGGCACCCGATCCGATATTGCGACGGAACTTTGCAGGTCTGACAGCATGATGCGGTCCCCTTCTTCCAGTCGCTGGTATGCGTCTTCCTCAATCAGGAGGGGCAACACACCGAAATTGATCAGATTGGCTCGGTGAAGCCGTGCAAAGGATTTGGCCAGGACCATTCGGACCCCCAGGTATCTGGGCGCCAGGGCCGCATGTTCCCTGCTGGAGCCCTGGCCGTAGTTCTCTCCCCCTAAGATGGCCACGGCCTCATGCTGTTTTGCCTTTTCAGCAAATCCCGGGGCCTTCAGGGCATAGACGTGCTCGGATATGGCGGGAAGATTTGATCGAAGGGGGAGCACCTTGGCCCCGCCTGGCAGGATATCGTCGGTGGTGATATGATCCCCCACCTTGAGCAGGAGATCGAGATCCATGCTGTCGGGGAGGGGGTCGAGCGTGGGGAGGGGTTTTATGTTGGGGCCCATGCGAACCTTTATGTCCCCACCGTCATCCGGAGGGGCAAGAATCATGGAATCGTCCACCAAGAATTCCTTGGGCTCCTCAACAACAGGAGGGGCGCCCATCCCGCGCGGATCTGTCAGGTATCCATTGAGTGCGGAGGCCACCGCTGTCTGGGGACCGCACAGATATACCTGGGCATCCTGCGTGCCGCTCCTCCCGGGGAAATTGCGGTTATAGGTACGCACGCTCACCCCGCCGGAGGGCGGCGCCTGCCCCATGCCGATACACGGACCACAGGCCACCTCCAGGAGGCGCGCCCCGGCCTCGATCATGTCGGCCAGACCGCCGTCTTTCGCAAGCATGGTCAGTACCTGCCTCGACCCGGGAGAAATCACCAGGCTCACATCCGGATGGATCCGCTTTCCCTTGAGAAGCAGCGAAACCATCCTGAGATCCCTGTAGGAGGAATTGGTGCAGCTACCGATGGCCACCTGATCCACCTTTACGCCGGACAGCTCCCGTACCGGCCTGACCGCATCCGGGCTGGAAGGGCATGCGGCCAGGGGTTCGAGGGTTGAAAGATCCAACTCAATGACATGGTCGTATGCGGCCCCCTCTCTGGCGGTCATGGGGATCCAGTCCGACTCCCGGCCCTCTGCCCTTAAAAACCGACGGCTCACATCGTCGGAAGGAAATATGGAGGTCCACGCCCCCAGTTCCGCACCCATGTTGGTGATGGTGGCCCTCTCCGGTACGCTGAGAGATGCGATCCCCGGACCGCCGTATTCCATGATCCTGCCAAGACCTCCCTTAACCCCCAGGTCCCGAAGGAGGTAAAGAATCACGTCCTTGGCCCCCACCCACGGCGGGAGAACACCGGTCAGGCGAACGAGCGTCACCCGGGGAACCACCATAAAAAACGGGGCACCGGCCATGGCAAGGGCCACATCCAGGCCCCCGGCCCCCATGGCCAGCATCCCCAGACCCCCTGAAGTGGGGGTATGGCTGTCCGAACCCAAAAGCGTCTGTCCGGGCACCCCGAAACGCTCCAGGTGGACCTGATGACAGATACCGTTTCCCGGCCGTGAAAAATAGACTCCGTAGCGGGCGGCCGCGCTCTGGAGAAAGAGGTGGTCGTCCGCATTCTCGAAACCGGTCTGAAGGGTATTGTGATCCACATAGGAGACCGAGCATCGGGTCCGGACCCGGTCCATCCCGATGGACATGAATTCCAGATACACGAGGGTGCCGGTGGCATCCTGGGTGAGTGTCTGGTCGATTCGAATGCCGATCTCAGCTCCGGGCGCCAGTTTTCCCTCTATACAATGAGAGGCAAGGATCTGCCCTGTGATGTGATCTTCGTAAGCCATAATTTTTCTATCCTCCATATGTGGTCTTCTCGATCCAATCGAACCCGCAGACCGAGACCGTTCTTGTCACGAGCCCCATCTTACACATTATGATGACAAAATCAAATCAAAGCACATGGGTTCAACCTGCTGCATCAGAATCTTTGGTTGCAACGCCTCTGTTTTTCCTGGTTTCGCAATCCTGTTTCTGATATTATGATGGATTATTTTTTATTAGTAGCCGAACGGAAACCCGGAAAATCAAGAAATAGTGAAATATGAGAAGAGGTTCTGTTGATGCAGATGTTGTTCCGTCATTTTCAATTTTCAATTCTTGAATATTCAATTGTGCCTGAATCACGCCAAGGCGTGATTTTGGTTCAGGCACGAATTAACCAATGCAGGAGAAATAGATGGAAAAAACGGTGAAACTTGTTGTGAACGGAAATACCTATGAACTTCCCTTGGTCATCGGCACCGAGGGAGAGATGGCCCTCGATATCGCTAATCTGAGACAGGAGACCGGGCTCATCACCCTGGATCCCGGTTACGCCAATACCGGAAGCTGCAAGAGCAGCATCACCTTCATGGACGGGGAAAGGGGCATTCTCAGATACCGGGGCTACCCTGTGGAACAGCTGGCAGAATACTCCAGCTTTCGAGAGACCGCCTACCTGCTGATCAACGGCGAACTTCCTCTGGAAAAAGAGCTTAGCCGGTTCTCGGTCATGTTGAACGATCATTCACTCGTTCATGAGGACATGCGCATCTTTTTTGAGAAGTTTCCCAGAAGGGCGCATCCCATGGGGATACTCTCCTCCATGGTCAACGCCCTGAGGGCGTTTTATCCTGAGATCCCGGAGCGCTCCGAAGAGGAAGAAATCAATATCACCTTTGCCAGGCTCCTCTCCAAGGTGAGGACACTGGCGGCCGTGTCCTACAAGATCTCTCGCGGCCACAAGGTGGTCTATCCCCGGCATGACCTGAGCTACTGCGCCAACTTCCTGAATATGATGTTCGACTCCCCTGTAAAGCCCTACGTTATCGACGATGACCTGGTAGACGCACTGAATGTGTTCTGGATACTTCACGCCGATCACGAGCAGAACTGCTCCACTGCGGCGGTGAGGCTGGTGGGCAGCGCGCGGGTCAACCTATATGCGGCCATATCCGCAGGCATCTGTGCACTCTGGGGACCGCTTCACGGAGGGGCCAACCAGGCCGTCATCGAGATGCTTCAGGAGATATATGAGAATGGGGGCGACCCGGCGCCGTTCATTGCCAGGGCAAAAGACAAGTCCGACCCGTTCAGGCTAATGGGGTTCGGTCACCGGGTTTATAAGACCTATGATCCCAGGGCCCGGATTATGGAGAAAACGTGTAACAGGGTCCTTAAAAAATTGAAAATTCATGATCCGCTGCTGGATATCGCCAAACGACTTGAAGAGGTGGCGGTCAAGGACCCGTATTTCATCGATCACAATCTATATCCTAACGTGGATTTCTACAGTGGTATCGTGCTCCGGGCCATGGGGATCCCCCTCAACATGTTCCCGGTCATGTTCGCCATCGGACGGCTGCCGGGCTGGATCAGCCAGTGGAAAGAAAGCATGGAAGACCCCAAATGGAAGCTTCATCGGCCGAGACAGATCTATACCGGCCTTTCAAAAAGGGACTATGTCCCCCTGGAGAAGAGAAAATAGAAGCGTATCAGATGTAAAAAAATCGCGATTTTAAGAGAAGTCCAAGCGGCAGAGCCGTAAGGTCTCTGACCTGGCCCAGAGGGCCAGGGTTTCTACACTGCACTAAAAATGATACACCATCGAGAAATAGAAGGTGTGCTCCCGCACATCCTGGGAGAAACCAACGCCTTCGAGGCTGGATTTGCCTACGTTGTTGCCGAAACGGAACTGGTAGGAAATGTCGAATACATACGGGCCGTAGGCGATCCCGGAACCGACAGAACAGCCATAGTATTTGTCTGAAGAGCCTTCAGCCGGGGCCGGATCGTAAAAGAGTCCTGCACGAACGGGGATCACCATGCTGTCGCGAATAAAGAGGTATTCGGCCCCCAGGCGGGCCCAGGTGGTGGGGTCGATATCCGACTGATCGATTGGCTTGCCGCTGATTGGTGAGGTTTTTCCTCCATTCTGGTGCGTGTGCACAAAATCATCCCAGTGAGTCCGGTAAAGATCAAAGGCCATGGTAAAGGCATCGCTGAAACGGTGGGCCACTCCCAGGCCATAGCTCATGGGCATCTCCAGCTTCTCGTCATAGCGATAGTCAAAAGACTTGTAGGTGTTGAGACTGGTATCGGTTGGCGAGGAAGTTGCGTCAAACCCATTGATTTTATGTGTAATATCGGCTGTAAATGGGGTTTTGAAAACGCCCCCTACCGTCCACTCGCCCATAATGTTCCATAAAAACCCAATAGTTGCGTTGAAGCCGGAAAATGAGTACTTCTCCCTCTTGTTGCCGACATAGGAAACAGAATGGCCGCCGACCATCAGTTTTCTGTTTAAATCATATTTCTGGGTCCAGCTCTGGTCGGAGAAAAAATCTCCCCAGTAGTTGAATGTAACGCCCGCTGATAACGAAGGGACGATCTCGACGCTGTACGCCAGGCCCAGGGCATAGAGGCCCCCTTCCTGATCATAATTCAAATTTACCGGACCGTCCGCTGCACGATAGCCAAAATCCCACTCACGGTTAAAATCGTACAGACGCTGATAATTTAAGGACACGATCATGTTCCGTCCCAAAGCCTCGAACGGATAGGCGCCGCTGAGGTAATTGAGGTTCCATTCGTCCACAGACTGGGACCCTGAAGCCTCCGGAAGCTTTCCAAAGGAATTGGCCTCCCCCCGATGTACGTAGGCTCCTACAGCGGATATCTCAGGCGTTTCGAGCTGAATCAGGCCGCCTGGGTTCCAAGATGCGGCTGTGGCATCGTCAGCAATGGCAATAAACGCACCTCCCATGCCCAACGCCCTGGCCCCGCTGCCCACCGGGTTTGGAGACGAAGGGATCTCAAGGCGAGCAAAGGGATCCGCACCCCATACCAACGATACAAACATGAGGACGCCGAAAACCAGCACTGCAATCGCTCCGATTCCTTTTGCCAGTGTTGTTTTCATTTCTATCTCCTCCGACGTCCAGGGTTAACGCTGCCCTAAAATCGATATATGTCTCATTTAAAAGAGAATGTTGCCGGATCCATCTGCCAGTAAAGACCCGAGGGGTCGTTTGCATTTGGATAAAAATCCAGGACAAATTGGAACTGCGCGCCATTGTATTCCGCACAGGACACAGGAAAACTCAGGTCGCTGCCCACAGCCAGACAATCACCGTCGCCGGCCGGAGTCAAATTTCCCAGTTTCCAGCAAAGGCCAGGACAGACGTCAGGCCGGTAGGAAAGTGTAAACCCATACCGAATGCCGACATATTCAACGCAGGGAATTGAAATATTCATGGCCTTGTCGACAGGGAGACAGGCTTCCCATGATTTCCGATATGATATTGATGCATCCATTGTATTGCCGCTGACAATATTGACAGTTTGCTCTGTTGGTGCATACCATCCATTCAGCGGCTTGAGTTCGAGAGTATGCCCACCCGGGGCAAGCCCTGAAACGGCTGCTCCGCTCTCTTTCCAGGTGCCGCAGTCCACCCGCCAACCGGCCCCTGCATTATTCGCCTCGGCTGGACCTAAGGTTACACAGAGTGCCCCGCTCTCCCCAGGACAGTCAAGATCAATATCCACTATCAGGTCCTTTAATTCTGGCACGGTAAGAGGTACTGAATAGCCGATGCATCCTTCTGCAATCACCTCAAGGGTATAATCGCCAGCGATGTGCGGCAGAAAAAATTCCCCATTAACCGCCGACGCTGAACTATAACTTGTGAAAACCCTGGCATCCACAGGCGGCGTCAACGTTCCTCTGATAAATCCATTGAAGGCCATGTAGGGCTGTGTCAGACTCAACTGGTATTCGGTCCCTTCCCCATAAACCTGTGAATCGTACTGCCTGATCCTCGCATAATAGGTCCCAGACGTCTCGCACTCCCATTCCGCATATTCCTTTTCTCCTGCAAAGGTGTCATCAATTTCCTTGATCAAGGTCTGGCCGTCCATGTCGTAAATTCCGATGACCGCATCGCACCGTTCCCCGGGAGAATCCACAGTAACTTTGTAAATCTCTCCTTCAAGAATAAAGAACCGGACCCAGTCTTCGTCCCCGGCTTTGTGAAAATTATGGATCTGGATGGGTTTGTAGTCGCTCCATTCAGGGTGGGGCTTTTGATCATTCAATAGGATGACTTTGGAACTCGTCCAGGAATTGTCCGGTTCATAGACGTCCGGTGCGGTATCTCTCAAATCTGTAGATTGAATATACAGCACTTCCTCATATCCGGTTCCGGGTTTTTCCGCCCATGCCATTGACAAAGGCAGGACGATCCAAGCCAGTAAGACGCCCATAAGACCCACCACATGAAACCAACCGTAACATAACTGACGTTCCATCTTCAAACCCTCCGGGAATTGTCATCCCATTCATTCCATAGTTTTCATGAAACCGGGCACAGCAGAGACTGCCTTCACCTGCCAGAAAAACAGAAGGCGGACCCGGCCTACAGTTCACTGGTATAGTCAGGAACCCCTGTTCCTTCAAAAACTATATTCGGAGGCCTTTCCCACGTATCATCCCCACTGGTCCGGCAACGCTCTGCATTTGTGGACACACACCCGATTAACCCTGAAACGCCTATCAAAAGTATCACAAAAACCAATTTTTTCAAGATCATATCTCCTTTCATTCGGTTGACGCAGCCACTCATCAAAAAATCGGATCCAAGCTCCCTTATTATTCATACAACCCGCAGCTCTTCTCTCCCTTTTCCATAATAGTCTCTTAACCCTCGTTGATTTGATTCTTACTTCACCACCAGCGTGCTCAGATCCATCTTCCAGTACAGCCCTGACGGATCATAGGGGTTCTGATAAAAGTCCAAGGTAAAGCCATATTGTGCGCCGTTGTAGGATGCACACGGTATCGGCATGCTCAGATCCGAGGCGATGGGAATGCAGTTCGTGCCCGTCCCGGTGGTCAGGGTTGCCATAACCAGGTTCCAATAAAAGCCTGATGGGTCATCGGGGTTTCGGTAAAAGGCCAGAGTGAAACCGTATGGGTACCCCTAAATACTCGGCACAGGGGACCTTGATACTAAGGTCACTTGCTACGGTCAGGCAGCCGCCAGTTGCAGACATGGTTACACTGGTCTGAACCGGCAGAGACAGCACACCTTTTCGGTCCATGGCAAATATGGCGATATTGTAGGCGCCGGGCATGGTGAAACCGGTGTATGTCCCTTCATACCGGCTATTGCCCGCGGAGGTGAGATCGAGGGTCGGCAGATCGGTCACCGGGGTATCCGATCCACCGGGGGTATAGTCGGGGTGCGTGATCACGGCCCATACCCGGCTGATGCCATCCGCATCGATCACCTGGTCTGCATAGATGGAGGCTGAGGTCCCGCTGCTCAATGACTGGGCAGGCGACACCCCTCCGATGACCGGCACATCCCCGGCGGACTTGGTCTCATTCCCGATCCGGAGCTGACTTGCCATATCCTTATCCTCTTTTTCATTGCCGATGCCATTTCCGTTGGCATCCAGTTGGCAGGTCTGGCTGTAGGTGGTGCTCACACTCTTTTGTGCATTGACGAACGAATTGTAGAAGCTCTCCCCATTGAACATATGACCCCAGAACAGAAAGGAGAACGATACCGTCCCATTCCCCACAAAGATGGATTCTTCGCCCGGAGAGGTGCTGGCAGCGACGTAACGTTGCTTGCCGGAAGGGGGTAAGAGGTAGGGAAGAAAGCTCCCGGACTCGCAGGCGTCATATATGAGAGTTACATGGCCGTGAAGGGTCTGTTGCAGGGTATCCAGCCACCCGTCCAGTTCCGTGGCATAGAGGAGTTCAGTGCCACTCATTCGGAAGGTGCCATTTCCGCCGTGGTCCACCATATAGATGAGGAGGTCATTTGCATCCTCAGCCCAAGTATTGATGGCGTACTGTAGGTTGGCGTTGGTGGCATCGGCATCCACGTCATCCAATTTGCCGTTGCCATCCAGATCCAGATCCATGTCAGCCGACAGATAGTAGATGGTGTCCTTGGTATATCCCTGGTAGGTCAATGCTCGGTACGCATAGTTGGCGCACATCTGGGTGGCGTCCCAGAGGTTATTGCCCGCATAAGGGCCGCCTCCCGCCACGATAATGGCCTTGGCAGGTCCTGTAAAAGGAGGTGAACCCTCTTTGCTAAATACGAGTACACGGTTGTTACCGTAATCCGTCACATATACCTTTTCACTGGTAGGATCTACGGTTATTCCCTCGGGATCTCGCATCTGGCCCGGATTCGTGCCCCAACTTCCGAATTCCGCCAAAAAGACCCCTTCCGAGGTGTATTTCTGAATCACAGAATTCCCTTTATCAACCACATATACATTGCCTTCACCATCGACAGCTACGCCTGTGGGTGAGCCGAACCCTTCTTGCCCGGTACGAATCGGCCACTTTTTTATAAATTGCCCGTCAGCGGTAAACTTCTGAATTCGTTGATTGCCCGTATCAGCCACATAAACGCTGCCGAAGTTATCAAAGGCAATATCGAACAGGTAACCTGAAGTGAAATTAAATTGTCCATCTCCGGTCCCGGCGCTGCCCCATTTGAGAATGAAATTCCCGTCTGAATCGAATTTTTGTATGCGTTGATTCCAGGCGTCTACGACATACAGGTTTGAGTTTAAATCGAGCGCCAATCCGGAGCACCAGGTGAATTGCCCGTCACCGATCCCTTTTTCCCCGAATTTACTTAGAAGTCGGCCGGTCGCAGACCACTTTTGAACATGTTCAACCATTGACAGGTAAATATTTCCGTCCTTATCTACGGCCACATCCAAGGGGCTCCCCATGGTATCACCCAGAGTCGCACTCCATCTTTGGATCAGTTCCCCTTCTGAATCAAATTTTGCCAAGTTGGCGCCGTATTCCACGACATATACATTTCCCTCTCCGTCCGTCGTTACCCCCACGGGCCAGTTCATCCTATTGCCCTTTTCTTCCGTTTGCAAATAACTTGAACCCCACCACTCCAGGAACTCACCCTTCAAAGAAACCGAAGCGACACCCGTATAGCTCCCTATATATAAACGATCCCCGTGAAAGGCCACACTCCCGCCCCCTCCATACTCCTGCCCGCTCAAAGTCGACACCAGCTGCCCGTCAGAAGTAAACTTATCCAGATTGGGTCTCCAGGCCACGTAGACATAATCATCCTTATCAATCCCGATCCCGGCATACCAGTTAAAATTCTTATAATTGTCATAAACCCACTTTTCCGGCCCCCATTTGGTTATAAACTGACCGTCCGAGGAAAATTTCTGCACATGATAATTGGGATAGGAATCCTGCTCGCCCACATACACATTATCCTTACTGTCTATGGCAATATAGACGGGATTGAGGAACTGTCCTTCTCCACTCCCCTCACTCCCCCATTGGAGAAGAAACCGGCCATTGGCATCGAATTTCTGAATGCGGTGATTGTTCCGATCCGTCACATACATATTTCCTTTGGAATCAAAGGCAAGGCCGCCGGGGCCATCAAATTGACCCGGCCCGCTGCCATAGCTGCCCATTTTCGATATGAACTGTCCGTTGGCGTTGAATTTTTGAATGCGATGGTTGTACCTTTCTGAAACATAGACATTACCTGAGGCGTCGACAGCAATGCCCTCAGGATAACTAAACTCCCCGTCTGTGCTGCCTGGTCCACCCCATTTCGTAATCAGAGACCCGTTTGAATCCAGTTTCACGACACAGTTGCCCCCGGCTTCCGCTACATATACGCAGCCGCTCGGGCCCACCGCAACACCCAGCGGCCAATAAAAATACCACGGCTGCTGCAAGTTAGGCCACATGCGCTCGAATTTATAGGTCTCTTCAGCCAATGTCCTGGCCGAAAGGAAGGGTTGAATGATCAGGCTCAACAACGCCATCATGAACCACGAGAGGGTCGTCTTTTTCACTTTTTTCTCCTCTTGCCTCTGATCCGATTTTCAGGCTATGCACAAACAGTCTTGGAATGCGAAAGCACTCAAAAACAATACGCTAAGGGGAACCTGTCAAACCATTTTCCTGCTCTTGACATGGGTACCATCCGGTGATACCATCCCATCATGAACGCCAAACAGCGTAGAACGCTTACCGCCATATTCAGAAAACCAACGCCAACCGGTCTCGAATGGCGGTCAGTGGCCTCTCTCATCGAGGCCCTTGGGGGCGACATCCGCTACGGCGATGGCTCCAGCGTTCGCATCGATCTCAAGAATAAATCGGTCAACATCCACAGCCCCCATCCGCAGAAGGAGCTGAAACGATACGCCGTTCGGCTTGTCAAGGAACTTTTGATCCGAACAGGAGATATCCCATGAATACAGTCACATACAAAGGATATATCGCCGCCATTGAACCCGACTTGGACGACGGCATTCTGGTCGGCCGGGTCATCAATACCCGCGACATCATCGGGTTTGACGGAGAAACGATTTCCGAGGCCTTGAAAAGCTTCCATGCCGTGATCGATGAATACCTCGAAGACTGCCGTCAAAGGGGAGTCGATCCAAACAAACCCTATTCCGGCAAATTCAACCTCCGACTCACTCCAGAGCTCCACGGCCGTCTCGCAGAACAAGCAGCCAGATCCGGCAAGAGTCTCAATCAGTGGGTTATTGAAAAACTCGAACAAACTACCCATCAGGTCTCTTAGCCTCCTTGGTCTGAAGATTGAAGTACCATTCGGCTTCTCCTCGCTGGCTTTTAGACACCCTCTATCAGCAGACCCCCGACCTTATGAAACCAATTCACCCAGGACGCATTCTCAAACGCGAAATGACGGTACGTGGCCTTTCCGCCAACAAATTTGCTCTTTAACTCCGCGTTCCCTCGGGCCGGATTACCCAAATCCTGAACGGCAAGCGCGACCTGACCGCTGAAACATCCCTCCCGCTCTCCCGCTATCTCGGAAAGAGCGCCAGATTCTGGATGAATCTCCAGACCCGATATGAGCTTGCCAAAGACGAGTCTAAGATCGGACAAAAAATTGATACAGAAGTCAGTCAAACGGCCCAAACACTCTGATAGAATAGATAGCCTCCCTTTTGTGTAAATCCCTCTTGTCATTTCGTCCGTCGCCTGAGCCTTCTGATCTCTGAAGGCTTTCGGACCCCCCTTTGGCCGTATAGTCTATCAATGGCTTGGCATGAATCCTACTTCACCATCAAGGTATTCAGATCCATCTTCCAGTACAGCCCCGACGGATCATAGGGAATCGGGTAAAAATCAAGGGTGAATCCATATTGCACGCCATTATAGGATACACAAGAAATGGGCACACTCAGGTCCGAGGCAATGGGAATGCAGTTCGTGCCCGTCCCGGTCGTAAGAGTGGACAATATCAGCTTCCAGTAGAAGCCGGATGGATCGTCCGGATGGCGGTAGAAATCGAGAAGGTATCCGTATGGATTGCCCAAATACTCGGCACAGGGGACCTGGATACTGAGGTCACTTGCTACAGTCAGGCAGCCGCCAGTTCCAGACACGGTCACACTGGTCTGGACCGGCAGAGACAGCACCCCTTTTCGGTCCATGGCAAATACGGCGAGATTGTAGGCGCCGGGTGTGGCAAAATTGGTATAGGTCCCCTCATACCGATTATTGCTCACGGAGTTGAGATCAAGCGTCGGCAGGTCTGTCACCGGGGTATCTGTTCCTCCTGATGTATATCCGGGGGGCGTGATGACAGCCCATACCCGGCTGATGCCGTCCGCGTCGATCACCTGGTCTGCATAGATGGAGGCAGATGTCCCGGTCTGCAGAAACTGGACAGGCGACACCGTGCCGATCACCGGCACATCCCCGGCCGACTTGGTTTCATTCCCGATCCGGAGCTGATTTGCGAGTTCCTTGTCCTCTTTTTCATTGCCGATTCCGTTGCCATTGGCATCCAGTTGGCAGGTCTGCTTGTATGTGGTGCTCACACTCTTTTGTGCATTGACAAAGGAATCATAGAAACTCTCCCCATTGAACATGTGGCCCCAGAAGAGGAACGAAAATGACACCGTCCCATTACCCACAAAGATGGATTCTTCGCCCGGTGAGGTGCTGGCGGCCACAAAACGCTCTTTTCCAGAGGGAGGCAGGAGGTAGGGAAGGAAGCTGCCGGATTCACAGGCGTCATAGATAAGGGTCACATGACCGGGAAGGCTCTGCTGGAGGGTATCCAGCCACCCGTCCAGTTCCGTAGCATACAGCAATTCGGTGCCGCTCATGCGGAAGGTCCCATTGCCACCGTGATCCACCATGTAGATAAGGAGGGTGTCCGCGTCTGAAGCCCAGGTTTGAATGGCATATTGCAGGTTGGCATTGGCGGCATCGGCATCCACATCATCCAGCTTGCCGTTGCCGTCTAAATCAAGATCGGTATCAGAGGAAATGTAATAGATCGTCTGTTTGTTATAGCCTTGATAGGTAAGCGCCCGGTAGGCATAGTTGGCGCACATCTCGGTGGCGCCCCACAGGGTGTTGCCTGTATAGGGGCCACCCCCGGCAACGATGATGGCCTTATTGCTCCCTTCAAGCGGTGCACCCTCTTTGCTGAAGACCTGAATACGATGATTACCGCTGTCTGCCACATAGACCCTGCCGTCAGGCGCAATAGTTATGCCATTCGGTGCTTTCAGTTGACCTGGATTTGATCCGAATTCACCAAACTGTGCAATAAACTCCCAAGTTGAGGTAAACTTCAAAATTTGTCCGCCCGAATTCAGTACATACAGATTCCCGTCACCATCAACAGCCACATCCGAAGGGCCATCAAACTCCCAGTTATCAAACCCCGGGGGCGGCAATTCCACATACTGCCCATCTAAGGTAAATTTCTGAACCCTGTTGCTATACGGCTCGGCAACATAAACGTATGTGTTTTCATGTATCGCTATTCCTCGCGGATAAAAAAACTGCCCAGCCCCCGCTCCCTCACTGCCCCACTTGGTGATAAACTGGCCGTCAGACGTAAACTTCTGGATGCGGTGGTTGCCAACGTCAACCACATAAACATTTTCGTCTCCATCAACCGCTACTGACCCTGGGGATCTGAATTCTCCATCATCAGAGCCTTCACTCCCCCATTTGCCAACAAATCGACCGGCTGGGTCAAATTTCTGAATTCTTCCATTGCCTGTATCAACCACGTAAAAATTTCCGCTTGTGGCTATGGCGATCCCACTTGGCCAAGTAAATCGGCCGTCCTCTAAACCACACCCTCCGATCTTGGAAATAAAACCACCGTCCCATGAAAATTTTTTGATCTCGCAATGCCCGGAATCCGCTACGAGGACACTTCCGCCCTGGTCAACTGCCACGCCGCCTGGCCCTCTCAGGTCCTCATCCCCGTCTCCAGGTCCCCAATTCGAAATTGACTCGCCTGTTGATGAATAGATCCGTATCTGTTCCGCTCCCGAGTCCGTCACATAGATGTGGCCGGTTGCGTCTGCAGCTATTCCAGTCGGCATCCCCCCCACAACCCATTTGTCAATAAACTGTCCGGCTTGAGTGAACTTTTGGATCCGATTGTTGCCTGCATCCGACACATAGACATTGCTGTTCGTATCTATGATTAAGCCTGCAGGTTGGTTGAACTGCCCATCACCGCTTCCCTGGCTGCCCCATTTCGTGATAAACTGTCCCTCGGATGTGAATTTCTGTATCCGGTTGGCATGATAATCCGCTACATAGATATTTCCGCTTCCGTCGATGCCTATCCCTGAAGGATCACTGAACTGCCCGTCCGCTGTTCCCTGACTCCCCCATTTTCCGATAAACTGACCGTCAGATGTGAATTTCTGAATCCGGCAGTTGCCTCTATCTGCGACGTACACATATCCATCCGCATCTACAGCTATTCCAATCAAATTGAATGGCTTTTGCGAATCTAACCCGGTATAGAACTGAAATTGTCCGTCGTCAGCCCCCTCACTCCCCCATTTGGCAACAAACTCTCCCTCTGTCGAAAATTTCTGGATCCGGTTGTGCGCAGAATCAAGCACATAAACGCTTTCATTTCCACTTATAGCCAGCCCAAGAGGACAGCCGAACTCCCCATCATTTACACCTTCCTTTCCCCACCTTTTTATGAATTGTCCTCCTGATGTCAATTTTTGAATGCAGTGTCCGCCCATTTCCGACAAATAGATATTTCCTGTCTTATCAATGGCTATTCCCGATGGTTTGCAAAAATACCAGGGCTGTTGCATCTCGGGCCACATCCGTTCATATGTGTAGGTCTCTTCGGAGAATGAAAAGGCAGGCCCCAAGTCCACACTCAGGAATAGGCAAATGAGGCACGCCACCGATTTAATAAAATATGTTGCCATCGATTTCATATCGCACCTCCTGCACATCGCAAAACGGTAAAGAAGATTTATACGCTCAAACCTGCCGGGCCTTTCGAACTCAATATCCGACTATTTCATTGGTTGTGAAAATCAGTGGTGTCCGGTTAAAGTTTTTAAAAGATTGTATAACCAATTGATATAACATATTAAATAGACGATATCGGGAGGGATCGACTTGAAATTCATCTGAGTTTGGCCCCATACTCCTTTGCCGGAAAACTTACCCAGCCAAAGGAGTACATCTATGTATCAGGGGCAAACCGTTTTTTCTCAGGTGATGGACTTCCTCCCTCGTAAAAAATTCAGCCAATGTGTCGATCGGTATCGCGGCAATTATCGGGTTCGTTCTTTCACATGTTACGATCAATTCCTGTGTATGGCTTTTGCCCAACTGACTTACCGTGAAAGCCTGCGCGATATCGAGTGCTGCCTTCGAGCCATGCGAGAGAGACTTTACCATATGGGGATCAGGGGCAAAGTATCTCGCAGCACGTTGGCCGACGCAAACGAGACACGGGATTGGCGGATCTACAGTGACTTTGCTCAAACCCTGATCGACGAGGCTCGGCGCCTATATGTTGATGAGGATTTTGGCCTTGACCTGAAAGAGACCGTTTATGCTCTGGATTCATCGACAATTGATCTGTGTTTATCGGTCTTCCCATGGGCCCGGTTTCGAAAAGCAAAGGGAGCTGTGAAGCTGCACACCCTTTTGGATTTAAGGGGTGACATCCCAACTTTCATATGGATCACCGATGGCAAGGTTCATGATGTCAACGTCCTTGACCATCTCATCCCAGAACCAGGGGCAATCTATGTCATGGACCGCGCCTATTTGGACTTTCAGCGACTTTATCAATTGCACCAAAGCTCGGCTGTATTTGTAACGCGCTCAAAAACAAACACGGGATTGCGCCGAATATATTCCCACAGAATCAATAAAGCCACTGGCGTCAAATTCGATCAAACAGTTGCCTTAACGGGTTACTACAGCAAGAGAGACTATCCGGAAAAGCTGCGGCGAATAAAATACTTTGATGCCGAAAAAGGGAGATCGTTCATCTTTCTCACGAACCAATTCACCCTGCCTGCCATAATCATTGCCGAGCTGTATCGATACAGGTTCCGGGTGGAGATTTTTTTCAAATGGATCAAGCAGCATTTACGTATCAAAAGCTTCTATGGCACCTCGGAGAATGCTGTCAAAACGCAAATCTGGATTGCCGTATCTGCCTATGTCATGGTCGCCATAATGAAAAAAAGGTTGAAAATCGACCTGACTCTCTACACTATTTTACAGATTCTGAGTATTACTCTCTTTGAGAAAAAGCCTATTTTACAGGCCCTCACGGCTAACGATTACAGAAACGAGATTACTAGCGGACCTATCCAGTTGAATTTATTTGAATGTTAACCGGACACTACTGTGTGAAAATACCTCTTTAATTCCAAGCCTACTTCACCACCAGTGTGCTCACATCCATCTTCCAGTACAGCCCTGACGGATCATAGGGGTTATGATAAAGGTTCAGGGTAAAGCCATATTGTGCGCCATTATAGGATGCGCACGGTATCGGCATGCTCAGATCGCTGCCGATAAGAAGGCAGTTCTCGCCTTGTCCAGTCGTGAGAGTGGCCAGGACCAGCTTCCAGTAAAGCCCGGCAGGGTCGTCGGGATTGCGATAGGAATCCAGCGTAAACCCGTATGGATTGCCGATGTATTCTGCGCAGGGAACGCGGATGCTGAGGTCAGCTGCAACAGGGAGGCAGTCTGTGGTTACGGATACCGTTACAGAGGTCTGAGCCGGAAGGGACAGCGTGCCTTTTCTGTCGCGGGCAAAGACAGCGATGTTGTAGGTCCCTTCAACCGTAAACCCTTTGTAGGTGCCGCTGTAGGTGTTGTTCCCGGTATCCTTCAGATGGATGGTCGGAAGGTCGGTGACCGGGTTGTCCGAAAACCCGCTGGAATAATCCGGGGGTTTGATGACCGCAAACACCTCCTGGATGCCGTCGACGTCCATCACCTTTTGCGCATAAATGACCGCAGAGGTCACTCCTTCGGCCAGGGTCTGGGCGGGAGATACGCTTTGGATCTGGGGGATGTCGCCGGCGGATTTGGTTTCGTTACCGAGTTTGATGGCCTGGGCTATCTCCTTATCCGCCTTTTCGTTGCCGATACCGTTTCCATTCCCCTCGATCACGGGCGTCTGCTTGTAATCATAGGCCCCTTGTACGGTCTTCTGCCCATGAACAAAGGACTCATAAAAGCTGCCCCCGTTAAACAGGTACGAAAAGAACTGGTAGCCGAATGAAAGCCCCCCATCCGCCTGGAACACCGCCGGTTCATTAACGTCCGCACTGGTTGCAAGAATCCTAGTTTTTCCCGCAGGCGGAATCAGATAGGGCACAAAACTCCCGGAATGGCACCCGTCATACACAAGGGTAACAAAATCCGGGATGGTCTGCTGGGTTGCATCCAGCCAGGCATCCAGTTCAGTGGCATTCAGCAACTCGAACTGTCCCATCTGGAAGGTCCCCTCGCCCCCGTGGCCTACCATATAGAGCAACAGGTTGTCCGCATCTTGAGCCCAGGATGTAATGGCATACTGAAGATTGGCATTCGTTGCATCCGCATCAACGTCCGGGTACCCGTCATTATCCAGGTCCAGATCCGTATCAGCAGACAGGTAATAGATGGTACCCCGCGTGTAACCCTGGTAGGTCAGTGCCCGATACGCATAATTGGCGCACATCTGTGTCGCATCCCATAGTTCGTTGGTAGCATAAGGGCCGCTCCCCGCAACAACGATCGCCTTCCTATCGGTGATTGTTGAGGTGGATGGGCCGAAAACCTGAATTCGATTATTACGCTGATCTGCAACATATACTTTTCCACTGCTAGTTACAGTGAGGCCAACGGGGCAGTTCAGGAGACCAGGTTCAGAGCCGAACGAGCCGAATTTCGTCATAAATGCCCCTGACAAACTGAACTTTTGGATGCGATTATTCCATATTTCGACCACATAGACGTTCCCTTGGTTATCTAAAGAGACATCACTAGGGCTACTAAACTGTCCATCTCCGATACCGCCGCTTCCCCACTTGGTAATAAACGCCCCTGATGAGTCGAACTTCTGGATTCGATAATTCCATGAATCCGCCACATAGACGTTGCCCTGCTCGTCTATTGAAATCCCTCCTGGTGTATTAAGCTGCCCATTACTGCTGCCTCTACTTCCCCACTTCGTTATAAACACCCCTGTTGAAGTGAACTTCTGGATTCGATGGTTATACGTATCCGCCACATAGACGTTCCCCTGCTCGTCTATTGAAATCCCTCCTGGTGAATTAAACTGTCCGTTACTGTTGCCTTCACTACCCCACTTCGTGATAAACACCCCTGTTGAAGTGAACTTCTGGATTCGATGGTTATATGCATCCGCCACATAGATGTTCCCCTGGTTATCTAAAGCGACATCACTCGGATGACTAAACTGTCCATCACCGCTGCCTTTACTCCCCCACTTGGTAATAAACGCCCCTGATGAGTCGAACTTCTGGATTCGATGGTTCCCTCTATCCGCTACATACATATTCTCCTGACCATCTGGGGCGATGTCAGTGGGTGAATAGAACTCCCCATCGCCACTACCCCCGCTCGACCATTTGGCAAAAAACGCCCCTGAAGGGCCAAATTTCTGAATTCGATCGTTAAGATAGTCCGCCACATAGATGTTTCCCTGGTTGTCTAAGGCGACATCGACCGTGCCATTAAACTGTCCATCACCACTGCCTTCACTCCCCCACTTCGTGATAAATACTCCTGAGGAGTTGAACTTTTGGATACGATCGTTACCAAAATCAGCTACATAAATGTTACCTTGGCTGTCTAATGTGATACCGGTGGGACTATGCAACTCCCCATCACCGCTGCCCGGATTCCCCCACTTTTCGATAAACAGCCCTGAAGAGGTGAATTTCTGAACTCGATTATTCATATATTCAGCCACATACACGTTCCCTTGATCGTCTATGGCAATACCATGCGGACCGCTAAACTGTCCATCAGCGCTGCCCGTACTGCCCCACTTCAGGATAAACGCTCCCGAAGAGGTGAATTTCTGAACTCGATTATTCATATATTCAGCCACATACACGTTGCCTTGATCGTCTATGGCGATATCGTACGGATGGCTGAATTCTCCATTAGCACTACCCTCATTTCCCCATTTCGTGATAAACTCACCCGCTGAACTGAACTTTTGGATGCGGTTGTTAGCGGCATCCGCCACATATACGTTTCCTTGACCGTCTATGGCGATATCATATGGATAGCTGAATTCACCATCACCGGGGCCTTTAGTCCCCCACTTTGTGATAAAACCACCCGTTGAACTGAACTTCTGGATGCGGTCGTTACCGGTATCTGCCACATATATATTGCCCTCTCTGTCAGTTGCGATCCCAGAAGGTTGCATGAAATACCACGGCTGATCCAAGACCGGCCACATCCGCTCGAACATGTATGCTTCTGCAGCCAATCCAGTGATAGAAAGAATGGCGAGAAGTACAAAGCTGAAAAAAATGGGAATGATGAATCGTCGGACAGAAATCTTTTCCATTTCTTCCTCCCGCATGGTGTCAACTTGATTACTCCAAAGGCAAACGGTCACAAAAGCTTGAAGCTCAAAGCCCTGAAGCTGAAAGCAAAAGAGCTGTCAGCGCTGTAGCTCTTGTCAAGGTTGGACAGTCCTCATCCTTTTGTCGTTGGTCATTTCCCTCAAACGGGTAATGCACCACTCACACCCTTTTTGTCGTGTCTTCAATGACAAATCGAGTGACTCGGGCGCGATTCCGTCAATCCTTAGGAGCGCCGTTGCTGGCCTCCACGCGCATCCCTTCTACTAATGACGTGTTCCCTTTGACAATTTTTGCAGTGGCGGTCTCGAGCTGATCGGATATCACCTCCAGATCCGCATCCTGGTCTATCACATTGTATTTCTGCCCCTTGCGAGTCCCGGCCATCTGCCCGATGTTCAACGTGACTTCATTCCCTTCCACTGTCGATATTTTTCCCCGAAGGGGGTAGTTTTCATTCACCTTTTCCATCACTTTTTTGGATACTTCTTCCGATACTATAGATACGGGAACCGCGCTGCCAAAGGTTTCGTTCACTGCAGCGGTAATGCGCCCGGTTTCGGTTTCGATCAGGCGCATGGAGACCTGGGTCTGGGGGCCGGAATAGACCACCTGACCCGTCAGGATCAGCCTTGCGGCCAGGATTCTGCCCAGGGACAGGGCGGTCTGTTTGTCCACCAGCTGGGATGTCCCCAGCTTCAATTCTGCGAGGAGCTTGTCCAGGAGGCCCCGTTCCACCAGACGCGCCCGGCAGTGTTGAAGGAGCTGGTCCTGAATGCCGGCGACTAAGAGTTTTTCCTCTCCCTCCTGAAGCGAGTATCCATCAGTCTCGACATCCATCACCCACAGGGTCAGGGGAGTGGAGGTCCAGCCGTCCGAAGGGACGGGAGCGGGGGGCGACTTCATGGTCTCGACCAGTTCCTGGACCATTCTGTCAATGCGGGCCTGCCGCTCTTCGTTGATCGCCAGATCAGCCTTCTTGCGTGTCTCGTTGGTCAGCGCCACCAGGGCCTGGTCCTGCGGAGCATGGGTCCGGGCCTTTTCCAGGAGTTCCAGGGCCTTTCCGTATTCGCCCTTGTCCTCGAAAAGGACGGCCTGAGACAGATAGGCAACGCCGCTTTCAGGGGCCACCCTGGCGGCCGATTCATAATATCCAAGGGCCTTGTCCGTCTCTTTTCGAATGGAGGCAATGCGGCCCAGGCCGATATAGGCCCCGGCCTTCTGAACCCCGGCCCCTTTTTTGGCCGCAATCGCCTTCTGATAGGCGGCCTTCGCCGCATCCAGGTCCCCCCGCCTGAAATAAACATCTCCCCGAATCAGGTAGGCCAGACTGAGGTGCGGGTCCCTGGCCTCTATGGACGTGCAGGCGCTGAGGGCCTCGTCAAAGGCCCCCTGGTGGTAGTAGGCCAGGGCCGCCTCTTCGTATGCGCCCGTCCCTTTTCGCAACAAACCGGGGTAACCCCAGAGCACAAAACTCGATAACAGCAGCACCCCAGCGGCAAGGGCCATCCAGGGCCATTTCCTTTTTGTCGGCTCCCTCTTTGAAAAATCAAAGGGTTCTTCCCTTGACCGCACCTCGCCCAGCACCTGTCCCTTTTGAAGAACAGTCACAGATGGTCTCGGTTCTTTTCGAGGCTCGGCCGCCATGATCTGGTCCATATAGTTGGAGGTCGGATCTCCATAAAGGAGATAGCTCGCCCATACGATGTTCTCCTCACCGTATTCCCGAATCAGGGCATGCCGGGCCTCACGAACCGCCTCGCCCATGGTCATGCCCGACATGAAGCATTGATAGAATTCCATGGCAAACCGGCTGCTGGGTTCGTCCATGATTTCCCAGAAGGTCCCCACAAAATGCTTGACCCCTGCGAGGAGAAATACATTGGCCAGTCCGAAGATCTCTTCCTGAAAGGACTCTCTGAGACCCCATTCCTCGGTTCGGCCCGACTGACACGCATTGGAAAAGATGAGGGCCGGCATGGCGCTCGCGCCGGTCATCCTGGCGATGTCTTCAGTTTTGAGATTCCCGCCGGTGAGACGCCACCCGCTCTCGCCCGGACGCTGCGGATCGTAATCAGAATGTCCGGCAAAATGGACCACATCAAAATTCCGGATCTTTTTTTTGATAAAGTCCGGAGTGATGTTGCCGGAACGTAATGTGGCATTGACAAAGTCCTTTTTCGAATCCATGGTGTCGCGAATCCGGGTGCCTTCCGTATAGGCGCCCTCCAGGTCTCCTCCGGGGTCGGCCAGGACCAGCATCTTCAGAGGTCGGGCAAGGACCCGGCTCCGCCTTGCGCCTACCGGCTGTCGAGTCTTCACCAGACGACCCATACTGAACCGCTGGCAGAGAAACTGCTGACCGTCATAGAGGAGTTCCCAGGGCACATGGACCAGTTGGTCGTCCAGATTCAGGATCATGTGGTCGGCCTTGGAGTTCTTGAGCTTTTCCTTGACGTTCAGGGTAAACAATTCATCCGAAAAAACCTGTCCGATCTCCCTCAGGCGTTTTAAATTTTCACGCGAGACCAGGCCCCGGCGATTGACCTTGTTGAGGGTCTCCACCATTTCATGGCACCGGGTCTTGACCCGGTCCATGGAAACATCCGTCTCCTCGTAGTGTTGAATGGTGCTCGTTTCGCCCGGCTTCTGCTCATATGCGCAGAGCTTGATGCGATCTCCTTCCCTGGCCACCTCGAGATAAAGGACCTCCAGTGGACGTATGGCCTCGCGGTGCGTCACGCCGCCCCCGGCCCTCACCTTGGGTTCGGTCTCGGGCGCCACATCTTCGTCTTTCCAGACCACCCGGTATAACTGAACGGGCTCGGTCTTACCCTTTACCTGGACCTTTTCATGTATCCTGCAGAGCACATCATCGCTGCCGCACACATCGTCATAGACCCTCTTGGAGACGAGTATCTCATCCTTTCCTGCCTTGGATTGTATCCGCGCAGCCAAATTCACTGCATCGCCGAACACGTCGCCCCCGTCCACCAGGGCCTCGCCGGTGTTGATCCCGACCTTGACATGGATCCTGTCACCCGTGCCCGCAATGCGATTATGCTGGTGCAGACCCTTCTGAATGTCCGAAGCGGCCTTTACTGCGGCCAGGGAGTTCGGAAAGGTAGCCATGACCGCATCACCGATGGTCTTGATAACCACACCCTCATACGTAGAAACGACAGGGAGGACGATATCATTGTGTTTCTGGAGCATCGCCCGGCTGGAGAGGTCCCCCATTTTCTCCGTATAGGATGTATAATCGCAGATATCCGTAAACAGGATGGTAGTCTCCTTCTTGAACTCCTTCTGGAGAATGCTGTCGATACGTTCGCGTTCCCTGAGAAACTGCTCGATGGTCCTGGGACGGTCGTCTTCGCCCTTGAGGTCATTTTTTCCCATTGCCGGTCTCCTTGATATGAAACAGATAGACGCCAATTTCCACCCCATCCCTCTCGAACACGAGTTTGCAGGGCCCGAAAGAAATATCTTCAAAAATCAGATCGCCGCCCCAGTAAAGAGAAGAACAAATCTCCCGGTCGCCCCTTTTCAGGGTAACCCGGATCCGTTCGCTGAAGCCGTTTCGAGCGACCAAACGCAGATGGATCAGGGCCGTGTTGACCCCAATCTTCTCAATCTCGATGTCGGCATCAAACTCCCGATAGCCCTTTTGAACGCGAAACAGGTCTGCATGCACCGCCTCCCGCCTCCCCCGGATGGGCGCAGGCTCCCATTCAGACCCCATGGGCAACGGCAGGCGACGGAGCAGCCCGGCGTGAAGCGCGCTGATCGAGCGTCTGATCCTTTTTAGAAGCAGGCCGCCTGAGGTTGTTGCGTCACGGCTGTTGATCAATTCCAATGCCGATTGAGTGACCTTCGGGGGCGCTGCTTCAAGCGCAGCCGATGCCTCTCCTCTAATCATATCGGTCGTCAGACTGAATGCACTGAAACATGCGTCGCACTCGAATAGATGGGCCTCCATATGAGACCTCTGACTTTCAGGCAACAGGTCTTCAAGATAGGCCGCGAACACTTCTTCGTTGGGACATGCTGTTTTCATTAGGACCTCCAGGATATGAATGCCCATTTTAGGGCAGAAGAATACAGGGCGCTTCATCCGCCCTTTACCCATATAGACACAGGTTTTTTGGTTTTCTTACAGAAGACATGAATGGTTTGGAAAAATGGTAACCGTTCACGGGTGAAGCGCCTCCCTCTGGGCCCTTGTGTAAAGTTTGTAGTGTGCCCGTCAGGGCATGGCCGGGGTGCATCCGGAAAACGCCTCACGGCGTCACTACGAACAGGGAAACAGGCTTGCAGGACCGTGATTTGGAATCGTTTCAGGGTCTTGTATAACGTGAATAATCGTTCATTCGTGACCCCATGAACGGTTTGGAAAAATCTAAGGGTTCAGGGGTTCAAGGTTGAGGGGTCGGTCTTTGCACCATGTTTTGTTTTTGAAAAACGATAGCAAAGGTGCACAGGAGCGGGAGGGTTCCTATGTGTCTCGGCTTAAATGCGAGCGGAGTCTTTGAACAGCGCGGTGTTTGATGGTGTAGGCATTCTGGATGGAAATTCGAAGGGTATCGGCCACCTCTTCCAAGGCGAGGCCGTCTTCAAAGTATAATTTCATAAATAGACGATCTCTGGGTGAGAGGAACTGCACGGCGTCCCGAACTAACCGCCCGCGCTCTGCCTGCTCCATGAGTGCGAGGGGCCCCAGTTCTTCCCGGTCGTGGCTCGAAAAATTTTCAAAAGGGACCTGTTTCTCCTGGGGCAGGTCGGTGTGCATATGGCCGTCTCTTATATGATTGAGTACCCGACGCACGGCCACTACCCTGAGCCATGAAGCGAGGCTGCAACCGTTTTTCCCATGATACTGGCTCAGTTTTCTGCCTTTGTTTTCAAAGAGATCGAGGAATACGGAATTGTGGAGATCTTCGAGGTCTTCGGGGCCGAAGGAAATGCACTTGGAGGTGAGCACATAGCGAACCGCATAATATATCAGACCTGAGAAGCGTCGAACAAAAAGCTCGGACGCCTCCCTGTCTCCATCGAGACACCGGGAGAGCAGACGCAGGTCTTTCTGAAGAGAATCCGTCACCGGGGCTTCACCTTATTGGCTGATCACCTTGTCCAGCGGTTTGACAGAGGCAGGTTCGCCATCTGAGAGTTCTGCCTTGGACATGCCGGGCATGACCTGCACCACGCGTGCCCTTCCTATGATTTCATTGTCGTATCCGAGCAATTTTCCAGTTACAGGATGTTTGACCAATTCTTCGCGATAGACGATCAATCTGCCCTGGAGACCGATCTTGTCATCCCCGATATCCGTAAAGATCCATTTTCCCTTCTGTCGGACAACCGTCCCGTTCAACAGGGGGAATCGTCGATGAATCCGGATGGCCATTCCCTCGGCCAGGGTCTGCAGGTCCTCAAGGCCCTTGACTTCATCGTAAACATCTTCAGAAGCCACAATCTCGGAAGTGTCAGTATCGATCACGCGACCCACGATCTCGATCCCCATGCCGGACTCGACGATATCTCCGGTGACAATGCTTTGTGCCGCCGTGAGCCTGCCTAACGCAAGAGCGGTCTTTTTGTCGATCAGGCTGGAACGGCTCAGTTTCTGCTCCTGAAGGATCAGGTCCAGCTTCTGCCTTTCCACCAGCCGGAAACGATTCCGATTGACCAGTGCGTCTATCAAATTGTTTTGAAAGGACAGGCTTGCATTGGAAACCTCTCCTTTCTGACCGAACGGAAGGACCGTCATGCTGAGGCGCTCGGCCAACTGAAGCGCCTTCGGGATATGCCTCGTGACAATCAGTTCCCGGGTCGCCACATTGCCCGCCTCATCCTTAGCTTCGATTGTAACCGTGTTCTTTCCTTCTTTGAGGCGCACCACCTGATTGAAAAAGATCCGTTTCCCCTTCCGTCGCAGGATCGGTTCCTGATTGAGGATGAGGCTTTGGATGGCGCTGTCGTCCGCTGCATGACCATCGATAAATACCCTGTCCATATAGACCGTCTCAGCCACGGAATCACCCCATCCCTTGAGGACGATGCGCGGGGGATCCTTATCTTTGGGGCCGAAAATGCCCGCCATCAAAAACCCGCGCATATCCGAGCCGGCACATGCTATCATAAGGGGTTTCCCGCCTGTTGAAGGGATATCGGCATCCACATGGGCCGATGTCCGGTTTCCGAGACGGTCAATGGCCACTATCTCAACGACACGGGAATCCGCCGGGAGCTGCCTTGTCAAGAGAACTTCCCGATCCTTTTGAATAGGAACAGCCCTCCCGTTTAGAATCAGCTCAGACACGCCTGCCTCATCATATATGGAGCACCGAAGGGTAGGTCCCTGTTGCGACGACGACCCAGTCTCACGGGACACGTCTTCGATTGTGATGACAGGTCCCTGCCGGTCCACATGGATCACCATGCGCCGGCTTGCGGTCTTGCCCATCAGGTTGACGGCCTCCACCTGAATTGTGTGGCGCCCGTGATCGAGTTGGAGGGGTTTACTGAATAAGATCTGATCCTGGGCACCTTCCATAAATATGGGACTGCCCTGGATTTTAACGGCAGAGACAAAATGCGGGTCCCGAACATTCCCGGAAATCATGACAGGATCCTCCCGGGTCCAGACATCGCCTTCAGGCAGATCCACGGTCAGACGGGGGGGCGCAATCTCGCCGCCCTTCTTTTCCATCAACCCCTTCCTGACGCGATCCAGATAAAACCGGGCCTTTGAGGTAGGATACTGACTGAGAGAAAGGGACAGCTCCTTTTGAGCCGCCTCCATATTGCCTTTCTGGTAATAGACGACGCCCAGCTCCCTGTGAGGAAAATAGTCCACAAAATGCATCCCATAGGTCCTGGCCATGCGCTGATCTGTTTCTCTTTTATCGATGGCATGCTTAAGGTCCTGGGCGGCCTCCTCGAAGAACCGGCCATCGGCAAACGAAAGGCCCCGCTCATAGTAGTTCCACCACTTATGGCGGAACGTGCCACGCACCTGGCCATAGACTTTTCCGTTTTTAACGTATTGAGCATGATCAGGCGGGTGTACACAGCCGGAAAGGAATGGAACCGAAAGACAAAAAAGCAGACAGCCAACAAGAAATATGGATTTTTTCATCCTGACCTCCTGAGCGTTGCCGGGGACTGAGTAGTGGGTATTGGGTAGCGAATGAGGGGACTATCTGCCGGGACTGAACAATGCACGGCTGATGAATGGGCGGGTTGGTGGGTGGTTGATTGATTGGGGATTGGTCAGCCATCGGCTACTTATACCTTTCGCCCCTGTGCACCGGCGTTTTGTACTTGCTCCTAGACAGCGGTATTAACCTGTCTTAAAGTAGGTGCAAGGATAGAAAACTTAATTACGCCTGTCAATAGTTGATGAACACACCCATCGTCTTTCTCGCGCAACATATCTAATACTGTAAGAGGGGACCTACGGGACTGGGTTGGAGGTTTAGAAGTACGATACTTTTTGGAGCGGATAAAAAGGATCGTTTCAAACGACCCGCAAGGTCTTTCTTCGAAAGGCGGTATTCAGGGCATGCACGATTTTCGGCTCGATCAGGTCCCATGAAACAGATGCCTCTTTTCTTACCCGAAGCTCTCGCGGTTTAATTTCCACTTCACGGACCCCCGGAATGGCCAGGATCTCACGCACCACGTATGCGCCGATGGTTCCCAATGTCCTGAGCTGGGTCTCAAGGGCCTCCCCGCCGTTGGCCGTAAATCTTTCCACCCGGTATCTGGAGATTTCGGCAGATGTCAAGTACGAACGTATCTCGAGGTTGGGGTGACGGTAGATCATGATTCCCGGCCGTTTTTCAATCATTTTCCAGAAAACCTTTCTTTTTCAGGCGAGCATTCTGTGGTTGAAAATCTGGAAGATATGGCGTAATGATGGCTAATCATAAAAGAAAAGTCAACCGGTTTTCAGCGCCCGCAAGACACGGATGGGAGCGACGGGAAGGTCGAATGAACAGCAACCGGAGACAAACCCCAAATTCATTTCCGGAGGATAGTCAAGAGATGGAACTGACCCAGACATTATACGACATTGACAGGGGTGTCGCGACGATCACCCTGAACCGGCCTGATGAATTGAACGCCTTTACCCCCACCATGCGCAGGGAACTGATCGCCCTGTTCGCCGAGGCGGATAAAGATGATGCCGTCCGGGCGGTGGTGGTGACCGGTGCCGGGAGGGCATTCTGCGCAGGCGCAGACCTCTCCGGAGGCGGTTCGACCTTTGACAGGACCCAGGTCTCCTCTATCAGTGACCATCGTGACGGAGGGGGCCAGGTTGCCCTGGCCGCATTCAAGTGCCGGAAGCCGGTTATCGCGGCGATCAACGGTCATGCAGTGGGCGTCGGCATCACCATGACATTGGCCATGGATATGCGGATCGCGGCTGAGGACGCAAAGATCGGGTTTGTATTCGCCAGAAGGGGCGTGGTGTTGGAGGCCTGTTCCTCCTGGTTTCTCCCCCGCATCGTCGGCATGGCCAAGGCGACCGAACTCGCCTATACAGGCCGAATATTCCGGGCCGCTGAGGAAAAGAATTCCGGGCTTTTCAATCATGTGGTGGCACACGACCAGGTTCTTGCGAAGGCCGGGGAGATCGCCCGAGAGATAACGGATACCACCTCCCCGGTATCTGTGGCACTGTGCAAGGCGCTCCTCTGGCACGGACTCGCGGAACCGGATCCTCAATCCGTCCACCTGGTGGATTCACGCTGTTTCTACTGGGCGGGAAAGCAGAAAGACGCAAAGGAAGGCGTTCAAAGCTTCCTTGAAAAACGGCCACCGCGATTCACCATGGCCGCCTCGACGGACATGCCTGATTTCTATCCCTGGTGGAAGGAACCGAAGGTTTAATTGAGGATGTAGACGCTGTGTCTGCAATCCCTGGATCCATGTAAAAAGCACTTTTTGTGCGGGCATCAGCCTTGAACCAGTGAATGATGACGACGAAAGAAAGACAATATGGTGGATGAAGAAAAGAAAATCGATATCCAAAAACCCCAGGGGCATGGCTGTTTTGCCTGCGGCACCGACAACCCGATCGGGCTCAACCTGCAATTCTATCGGATCGGGGATGCGGTATGCTCGGACATTACATTAGGAAAGTATCATGAGGGATGGGAGGATATTGCCCATGGCGGCATCATCTCCACGCTCCTCGACGAGGTCATGTCATGGGCCGTCATGGTGTCAAAAAAGACCTTTCTCGTGACCCGGAAAATGGATATCAAATATATCCGGAATGTTGCCGTAGGGACCCCCCTGATCGTGACCGGTCGCCTGGTGGACGACTCCGCTCCCCCCAAAATTCGGGCAAGGGGAGAAATCAGGGACCATCAGGGAAGGCTCCTTGTCCGGGGCGCGGCCGAATTCGTCGCCCTCCCTGAAAAAAAATTCTCCTCGCTGCCGCCGGGCTTCAAGACCCAGATGGCCTCGCTCTTTGAATCGATTGAAGCGCCGGAGCCCGGTGATCCGTGAGAAACCGGTTGTCCTGTGCACCGGCAGGCAGCAAGACGCTATTTACCCTCAAAAACCGGTCGGCCCTTACCCACGCTGGTGAGTCCGGTGAGGGCATCCGCCGTTGAAAAAATCTCGTTCAAATGGGCCAGTTCCTCTCTGAGCCCCTCTTTTAGAGGCAGATCATACCCTCTGTCTATGATCCGGTCGGCTAACTTCAGGGCCAAAGGCGCCTTCCCTGCGATTATCTTGGCGGTTTTGGCCGCTATGGGATCGTCACTTTCCAGATATCTCCCCTCCAGCCATTCCTCGATGGGCGTCTCTTCAAAAAGCTTCTTGAGTTGCCGGAATTCAGGGGGGAGTTCTTCATCCTTTTTTCCCTTTTTAGGAACCGGCCTTCCTTCTGCGATCAGCCCCCGGAGTTTATCATCTATCTCTTCAGGGGCAAAAACATAATCCGCCAGACCGATGGAAAGGGCGATATCCGCGGGCATCAGCCGTCCGGTGAAGATAAGGTATTTGGCAAGGGCCTTTCCAATATACCGGCTGGTGCGCTGGGTCCCGCCCAATCCCGGATAAATGCCGATCCCCGTCTCGGGAAACCCCATCACCGCCTTGGGCGTGGCAACGATAATGTCGGCGGCAAGTGCCAGCTCAAGACCCCCGCCGAGGGCCAGGCCGTCCACCTTGGCCACCACCGGTTTTTCACTTTCGTCTATCCGGTTGAACACGGACTGGCCATACTCCGTAAACCTGTAATTATCATCCAGACGCTTCTCACGGATACATTTCACAAAATACCCGATGTCGGCCCCGGCGACAAAGGCCTTTCCGGCCCCCTCCAGGATAATTGCCCGGGTTTTGGGATCGGCCAGCGCCTCCTGAAAGGCCTCATCCAACTGTTTCACCACCGTCTCATTAAGGGCATTCATGGCATCCGGCCGGGACAGAATCACCCGGGCCAGTTCACCATCGCGGGTGTATTTGACGTAGCGGATATCCCAGGGGGCCCTCTTCTGATACTGGTTCTCCAGGTGGACCGGCAGGTTCAGCCCGGGCCAGGCCGTCAACAGGTCTTTTACCTGGGCATATGCCTTTTCAATACCCACCCGGTTCATCACCTCGAAAGGACCTTCCTTCCATCTGAGGCCTACCTTGGCCCCGAGGTCGATATCGGTCATATCGGTTACCCCCTCCTCCAGGAGCGAGGTGGCCACATAAAAAACCGCCCCCAGAAGCCGGTCCGATACCCTTTCAAAGGCCGTCTCATCCACGTCCCCATCCAGGGGCCACAATTCCCCTGATTCAAACTGGGCCTTGAGCCGGGCCGAAGGCGCGTAAAATGCCCCGAGTTTTGCTGCGAGCCCTTCGCAGGAATGATGGGCAATCGGGATCCCCGTCACATTCATCAGCTTGAACGGTCCCATGCCGATCCCCAGACCTTCCATGGCTGCCTTTTCAATGGTGGGGATATCGGCGATGCCCTCTTCCAGAACCCGCGTCGCCTCGTTCAGCCAGGGGACGAAGAAGCGATTGACCGCAAACCCGGGGGCGTCCTTTACCAGGATATCGGTCTTTCCGGTAAGCTGGGCGAACTGCCTGCATGCCGAAACCGTTTCAGGAGATGTCATGGGCCCCGGAATAATTTCCAGGAGCCGGTTCTTGGCCGGATGGTAGAAAAAATGGAGGCCCACGAAACGATCCGGCCGATTTGTTGCCTGGGCCAGTTCATCCACAGAGAAGGAAGAGGTGTTCGTGGCCAGGATCGTCTTTGGACCGCACCCCTGGTCCAGCCTTTTAAACAGGTCCTTCTTGACATCCATGTCCTCGAATATGGCCTCTATGACCAGATCGCAGTCTCCGGTCCCGGCCGGATCCGAGGTGCCCCTGATCCGGGCCATGGTCGCCTCTGCCTGTTCGGGTTTCATGATCTTCCGTTCCACCGCTTCGTTCAGGGTGGTCCGGATGGTGGCGATGCCCTTTTCCACGAACTCAGGTTTTACATCCACCAATACCACCGAAAGCCCTTCCTGCGCAGTCTTCTGGGCAATGCCGCTCCCCATATTCCCCGCGCCGATAATCCCAATCTTCTTCATACTCAATTCCTCCTCCCAAGGCGGCCTGACGGCCGCAACCAAAAATTTTCACACAAAGCCACCAAGACACAAAGCTTTTTTTGTCCACAGGCGATTACCGACAACGGACTACCGCCCGGCAGGGCTTGGTCTGTTCTGATCCTGAACCTGTCTCGTGAAATTCATGCAAATGACAGCGAAGCGCATTTCACTAGGGTCTTTCTTCCAGGATCAGAAGGAACCCATCAAGACTTCTTCGCGTCCTTCGGATCTTGGCGGTTCAACAAAACTTCTCCTCAAATTGCGCAGAAGTTGCAGTCAAAGATTCTATTGTGCGAGTCATCGCTCTTCTGGTTTACAAATAGGCCCTCCTTTAGCAGATTCAAAATACAGCGTCAACCAGAACCCTCTTCCATCTCCTGCCACCATTCGATGATTGCGCCGAGCCGGGGGTATTGAATCCCCTCCCTCCTCTCTACTTCCCGAATCCAGTCGCCCAGGCCTGAGGCATGATGGATGATGAGGGGGATGCTGTGATCCGGAAGGATGTCCGCGGCCAGGCCATGGTTTTCGATGACATTTTGGATGTTCGTTCGGGTCTCGTCCGTGTCCCACGGGGTGGGATGAATGAATCCGTGTATGGCCCCCTCCCCTCTGGCATACCCCCATTCATCCGGGAATTCCTCCTTGAGCCGGCGCATCAGGGCAATCGCCTCCAGATTGGTTTCCACACGAAGCCCCTTGTTAAGGTTTCGCAATATGGCATCAACAAAGGATTCAAAACCTACCGAGGCGAGGAGGATGCGCATTCCCATAGTCCTGGCCAGGCCCAGGGCCTCCCGCAAGCTGTGCTCTCCCCTTAAGAACCAGTCGGCACGAAGGGTAAGGTTGATCTGCGAGAGCCTGAGTCCTGTCTCTGCCGCCTCCTGTAATAACCGCGGAAGACTTGGAAGTGCGTTCTCGTTAATCAATTCAAAGGGTATCTTTCTCCCATCGGGTCCTTGGGGCAGACATCGGATCTGATTGAGGACCGTCCCCAATCGAAGCGCCCCATAAAAACCCTTGTCCACGGCCACATCGCAGAAACTGCACCCCTTCAAGAGAATTCTGACCGCTTGCCTGTTTCGCCGGGCCAGGGTTTGCGGCCAGTCGATCTCCACCCATCTCTCCCTGGCTGCGTGGGGGCATCCGATCTGCTGGAGCACTTGCCCCGTACGGATCCTGTGGGGGACAAACGTCCCCCCTTCCACCCTGTAGATATTGTCCCAGTTGACCCTGCCCAGGAACCGTTCATCCCACGATTTCCTGGGATGATGAATCACACCCTTCGCGCCGTTTGAAACAAGAAGACCGGAGATCTGTTGCCGATGCCCCCGGTCCGGATCCTTCAGAAGGTCAGTTGCCTGTTCCGCCGGTCCGTGGAGGGCAAGGGAAAAGCTGTCTGACACCCCTTTGAAGCGATGGGGCCAGGCATCGTGCCGGACTTCTCCCATATAATCCACATCCGCCTGGGGCCCCGCCAGGAGGGTAAAGGCCCCTTCATCTTTGAGTTCCCCGGCAAGAGCGAAGAGGTCGGGCCTGGCGCTCAGGGAAGAAAAACCGATCACCGCTCTTTCCTCCCCGAAATACGCTGCCAGAGACTCTTTAAGGGCTGCGGAGGTGTCCTCCCGCGCCACGCCCACCACAATGCATTCACAGGAGGCGTTCTCCTGGATAACCGTGGCGGCCATCTGAGGACCCAGCAAACCATAGGTCTCCCCCTTGAAATAGCTGGCGATAATGACCATCTTTTTTATATTTTGGTATTTCATATCAGACTCAGACCTCTCAACCTTTGAACCCGTAAATGGTTACGAAAGGAGTATGATTTGTCCGTCAGCATATACGTTCACAAAACCCACCGTCCGCATACCGATAACTTGGAGGTGGTGGAGGTGGAGGGGACCTCTGTAGAGGCCTGCCTCGCTCACCTGATCCGGCGATTCCCCGCCATGGAGGAGGCGCTTTTCGACCCCAAAGGAAAACTGCGCCGCAATATTGAAATATACATTAATGCCAAGAGCGCCTATCCCGATGAACTGAAAAAAAAGGTCTCGGACGGGGATGAGATTCACCTGACGGTCATGCTGGCCGGAGGCTGAGAGAACCATGGGCAACCGAACATCCCCCGTCCGACTATTCAAAACCCCAGAAGAGCCTGTATGCCCAGTTTGAGATTGCCAACGAAACCATGAGCCAGACAAAAAGGGGAGATGTCAGCAGACAAAACAGGCTGCTCCTGATCCTGAGGCCTGTGATAAGCGCGGTCAGATGCCAGGAAAAGAGGAGGGCGGTCGCGACATATATCAGACAGGATATCGGCGCATTATGAAGAGCGAAGGCCCAGTCTCCATGGGCAATCGCCCAGAACGACCGGGTCAGGCCGCAGAATGGACAGGGATACCCGGTGAGGGTCAGAAAGGTGCAGGGTATCAGAGGAAGATCGTCGCACGAAACCGCGTGGGGCAGCATCAATGCGATCCCCGTGACAATAGCCAGCGGGAGGTGCGCGCATACCACCTCCCAGTAGGAATCAGTCCGAGTCCACGATAAGCGGGAGACCCGGTCCCGGCTTCCCTTCCCTCTTCCCTCACCTGTTGCCTCAGCCCGAGGTATCCGTGTAATTTCCATCGATTGAGACAGACCCTATACAGGCTGGATCGGCTCAACAACCGGGTTGTCGCCCTCATTCGGATCTTTCAACACCACATCGCCGTGCCCATTTTTTCCAAATAAATCCCGATAGGCAACTGTCAGGATGCAGGCCTGGATCGGGAGGGTGAAAACCACGCCGATGCCGCAGGCGATGGCGCCGATACTCCCGATGAGATTCGAAACAACTGCAAACCCCAAAAAAGGCCAGAAACTGGGTTTGACCTTGTTAAAGCTCTCCAAAGAGGCGGGCCAGAATTCCATCCGCCTGTCCACGATAAGAAACATGCCGAACATGAGGAGGGCATGGGCGACAAAGACCACGAACAGAGAGGCGAGCTGCCCCATACAGGGGACCAGACCCACAATCAGGGACACCACAAACAAGGCGATTCCCCATACGATCATAAAGAGAAAAGAATTCAGGAAATAGTCAAACCCCCTGAACAGGGTCCCCACCTCCGGTCCGGGATCCTTTTTGTCAATCAGTCCGAGGGTAATAAGAAGGACGCCCGCTGCCATCGGACCGGCCAGGACTCCCACGGTGACTGCGCTGAGAACAACGGCAATCAGGGAGGCTAAAACCAACGTGGCAAAGTTTTCCTTATACAGCCTGAATCCGTTTTCGATCCACTCACCGAACTTGACCTCAGCATCTTCCATATTGCACCTCCTTATGCAAATCCTTTGTTAACCGGTGACATCACACTTGATACGTTGGCAACTGTATGTCAAATCCATACGATAGTATACCCGATTTTTCAGCGGATTTGAAACCCGTTCTCGGAAATCTGAAAAGTCCCTTCACCCGGCTCATGAGATTCCCCCCGGGACATCTATCTGCTTGATCTTGAGGCACGATAATGCTACAAAACAGATGTAAACCAAGGCTTATCCTGCACCATCACATGGTGTGGAAAGCCCTGAAGGAAAGACGTTCTTATCGCGGACAGGGTTAATATTTTCCGAATCGGGCGCTCCCAAATTCCATTATGTCTATTTCCATTCATGCCAAACGGGGCATTTTCATCGGTTTCATCCTCTTGGTCTTTATCAGCCTCCTGGTCTCCGTTGCATTTTATCATTACCTGGTTCATCCCGCCAAGACAGGGATGCCGGATCATGTCTTTCTGGTGCGTGAAGGCGCAACCCTGAGGGAGGTTGCGGACGGCCTTGAGAAAAAAGAGATCATCTCCAATAAAACCATCCTCCTGTTGTGGTGCAGGATTACAGGTTACGGGGCCGGCATAAAGGTCGGTGAATACAGACTCAACAGCAACATGCCGCCGCTAAAGATCCTCGATATTTTAAGCAAGGGGATGGTCCTCACATATTCCGTGACCATCCCCGAGGGGTTTGACATTACGCAGATTGCGCAAGAACTGGAGAAAAAGGGGCTGGCAGACAGGACGGAATTCACGGCCCTTGCAACAGACCCGGTTATCGCCCGGGAATACGGCCTCACCGGCCCCAGCCTCGAAGGATATCTTTACCCTGATACCTACCGGTTTTCCCGGGGTTGGCCGCCATTATCCATCATCGATGTCATGGTGAAACGGTTCTTTGAGATCATTTCTTCACTGCAAGAGGAAATAGAGGCATCGGACATGACCCTGGAACAGATCATTACCCTGGCATCTGTAGTTGAAAAAGAGACCGGGATGGGCGAAGAACGTCCCATCATTGCGAGTGTTTTTTTGAATCGACTGAAAAAGGGGATGCGTCTCGAAAGTGATCCGACCGTCATCTATGGCATCAGGAACTTCAACGGAAACCTCACGAAAAAGGACCTGACCCAATCCACCCCCTACAATACCTATGTTATCCGAGGTCTGCCGCCGGGCCCCATCGCCTCCCCCGGAAGGGCGTCGATTCACGCCGTGCTTTTTCCAGCCGAAACAGCATATCTCTATTTTGTATCCAAAAACGACGGCACCCATCAGTTTTCCAGGACCTTGTCGGAACATAACAGGGCAGTCAATACCTATCAGAAGAAGGGTCACAGAAAGGACGGATAAATTTCTTGACAGGGCTCCTTGTATACAGTACACAAACATGTCTGTAATCTGAGGAAAGGGCTATCCGTTATCCGTCAATTGTCATCCGAAAGCCCTCGAACCGACACCCGAAAACCGGAAACACGTAACCGATAACCGCCCATCGGCTCTTTTCGCGGTAAGTTTCCCGGGATCCCGGTTCCCGGAGCCCGAAATTCAGGGGGAGGCGCCAGTTATGAATATCATTGTATTGATCAAACAGGTTCCCGACACCACAGAGGTCAAGCTGGACCCCAAGACCGGAAACCTGATCAGGGAAGGGATTGAAAGCATCATCAACCCCGACGACAAGCACGCCCTTGAGGCAGCCATCCTCCTGAAAGAAGACCTGGGCGGAAAGGTGACCGCCGTCTCCATGGGTCCGCCTCAGGCCATTGACGCCGTATCGGAGGCGCTCGGAATGGGGGCGGACAAGGGGATACTCCTGTCCGACAGGGCATTTGCAGGGGCGGATACGTGGGCAACCTCTTTTACCCTGGGAAAGGCCATTGAAAAAATGGACGGATACGACCTGATCCTGTGCGGTCGCCAGGCCATTGACGGGGATACGGCCCAGATCGGGCCTCAGGTGGCTGAATATCTCGGCATCCCCCATGTTTCGTATGTATGCGGGATCGAGGAGACAAAGAAAAAAAATATAATCGTAAAGCGGCGGCTTGAAGACGGATATGAGCGTGTTCAGTGCACCCTTCCGGCGCTCATTACAGTAATCGGCGAACTCAACACGCCCCGTTATCCGAGGGTCGGGGAACTGATCGCGGCATGTCAGGAAAAAGCGCCCATCACCCTGTGGAATGCCGCGGATATCGGCGTGCAGACGCGCGATGTGGGACTCGAGGGTTCTTTAACCCATGTCATCAGGACCTTTTCCCCCAAGTTCAAGAGAGAAGGGGAAATTTTGGAAGGAGATGCAAAAACAGCCGTGGAGAGTCTGATGGGCCGGTTGAAGGAGAACAGGCTCATTTGATGCCGGATGATTTGGACGATTGGATGGGTGGATGCCGGATGGTTGAATGAGTTGGACGATTTGGAAGGATGAGCGGGTAGGTCGGGCAGGGTGAAACGAAACCCAGCGACACGCTGAATCCTCAATTCCTGAATTCCTCAACCCCTGAATTCCTCAATCTCAAAGCGAAGGAGTCAACTATGAAAGATGTTGTGATCGTTTCTGCATGCAGAACGGCAATCGGCGCCTTTGGCGGGAGCCTGCGAGACCTGAACGCGGCTGTCATCGGAAGCGTCAGCATGAAAGAGGCCATTACCCGGGCGGGAATCGCCCCCGACATGATCGATGATGTCCGATTCGGAAACTGTGTGGAACCCGCGGACTCTCTCAACGTGGCCCGCGTTGCCGCCTTGATGGCCGGCATACCGGATCATGTCACCGCAGTCACCATCAACCGGGTGTGCACATCCGCCATGGAGGCCGTGATTTCAGGGATGGCCATGATCCAGGCGGGCTTGGCCGACATTATCCTGGCCGGGGGCACCGAGCATATGTCCGGAGTTGCCTATACCGTTCCCGGGGCCCGCTGGGGCTGCAGGCTTCAGGATCATGTCTTTGTAGATGCCTTGATTCACGCCCTCCACTGCGGGTCCTATCTGCTGCCGCATCCCGAGGAAGGTCCTGTAAAAGAAGGGATGCCCCTGGAACTCTTCAAGGGTAAACCCTATATCATGGGGCATACCGCCGAATTCGTGGCCCAGCTTCACAATATCAGCCGTGAAGAGATGGACGAGGTGGCCCTCCGCAGTCACAATAACGCGGAAAGGGCGACATTGGAGGGTTATTTCAAGGATGAGATCGTACCGGTGGAGGTGCCTCAGAGGAAAAAACCGCCCCTTATATTTGACAAGGACGAACACTTCCGTCCGGGAATGACCATGGAGCAACTGGCCAAGTTGCCCCCGGCCTTCATCCCCAAGACCGGCAAGGTCACGGCGGGCAATTCCTCAGGTATCAATGACGGCTCCAGCGCCATGGTCATCATGTCCGCGGACAAGGCAGATGAGTTGGGAATCCAGCCGATGGCGCGGATTCGGGCAACCGGCCGGGGCGCCTGTCATCCCTCGGTCATGGGCTTGAGCCCCGTCCCCGCGGTCAGGAATCTTCTCGATCGACACCCGGACCTCAAGCTGGACGATTTTGATCTCATCGAATTGAATGAGGCATTCGCGGCCCAGTATCTGGGATGTGAAAAGGAGCTGGGCCTCAACCGGGAAATCACCAATGTGAACGGCTCCGGAATCGGCCTGGGTCACCCGGTCGGGTCCACCGGGGTGCGCATCATGGTCACGCTGCTCTATGCCTTGAAAAAAAGAGAAAAGTCGTTGGGACTGGCCACTCTCTGCGGCGGCGGGGGCGTCTCCATGGCCTGCGCCCTGGAAATGATTTAGACTCTTTGACTGTAACTTCTACGCAACGTGCGGAGAAGTTTTGGTGAACCGCGAAGGCGCAAAGAACGCGAAGAGGTCTTGATGGGTTCGTTCTGATCCTGAAAGAAAGATTCAGGATCAGAACACAGCAGGCT
>JAIPDI010000038.1 GCA_021737785.1 Deltaproteobacteria bacterium | reverse complement strand
GCGGCATCCCGAGCGTTGGTCCGGGAAGACTCGTAACTGGAATCCAATACCAACGGTGCGGCTGAATCCGCAGCTGAAGGACGAAATGAAAAAAGCTGCATAGTCACCTCGTCCGACAACTATCTTGACACGCGCCGATTCTTCATGGATGTTGAATCGCTTAGATCTACAAACAATACGCAAACTTCTTTTGCAGAATTTTCAATCTCTTTTCCAAGGATAGAGTATTCTTCTTTTTTCTGATGTAATCGCTTGACTAACTCATCAATATTTGTTGAACTTGTCATTAAGAAGACTCCTTATATAGGCCGAACGAACGCCTTACCGGCGCGCGGCGGTCTTCCGCGCGTCCGCGTACAGGCGAATGTTGGGCTCGAACCGTTGAAAGGTAGCTCTCAGTTCAGAGCATTTCATTTATCGCAGCAAATTGTAACTCTTGCATCATCTCCGCTGCAGTCGCCGGAACACCACGCTGCTAGTTGGTACTGGCCGTTTCCGCATTTTGGCTGGGCAACTTTCTCTTCAACAGGATATGCCGTGCAGCGTAGTTGCTTGCCAGCGAGGATAGAAACTTTCCTGTTGAGTTCAAGCAGGCCGTCTTTGTCAGCCAGTTGCTGCTGGATTTTGGAAACCTTGTCCTTTAACAATTTGACCTGTGTTGTAGTCTCAGCTGTCCTGTCATCAATCCGCCTATCTAAGACTGCGACGACGCCAAAGCCAGCTACGAAGGCTGCCACTGCTACGCCTAAAACCCACTTGAGCACTTCAAGGCTTGCGCCCCCATTCTGATTGATCATTTCTGACCTCCTCTTTTGCTTCGACTTTAGCCCAACATAGTATTATCCGACAGTATTATTGAGCTGATTTGATATTAGAACGAAAAAAAACGACATGCAAAAGAACAAGAACCAGCTCTTTTTAGTCCTTTCATTGTTGGATATCGTCGATGTGACATATTGTTGATATGCCGCATCGTGGTCCTGCCTTCAGTATAATTTTTTAGCCCTTAGCAAGGCTAAAAGAGTCTGCTTTATTTGCGGCCCTCCCAAATCTTACGCCTTTGCCAGTCTCCTCCCACACTCCCTCTGTTAAAGATATCCTATCCCTCCGGATACACCCCCTCCGTCACCAGGCCCGTACAATTCACAGCGAGATGTTTCCGGAAACCCAACCAGGACTTCAACCTCACATCGCCCCCATGCTCGCGTCTGTTATATGCCGAGGTGCCGTGCCCGTCGAATATGATCATGTCATCGCCAAGGGTCATGTCGTAATTCACCTGATCCAGTGTGGATATGTCCAGCTCCCTGATGATTTTTCCGGTCTTCCCATCTTCGACCATCGCCTGCTTGTCGACAAACCGGACAGCCAACACCTGATCCCCGCTGATCGCCCGATGCCGCAAATCCTAAAGCAAGGCCTTAAGCCCCGAAAAGTCCCTTTTCACCCTGTCTTAGTCCCAAAGAACAAAACCCCCCATCCCGACAAACACAACCGTCAAAACGGCAATCCTACCCAACCCCCTCTGCCACCCCTTAACCACAAAAAGAACCCCTTACATCCGGATATGACGCTTTACATAAGCTGTTTGGTTAATTTTTAGCCAATCCGCTTATGCAATGTTAGTTTATTATTCAGAAAATATCCTTAAAGGGAGTGGCAGATTTCAACCATTCCGTAATGCCATGTATATCTCTCAATTCAAGTTGCCAACGATATTGCCTTGCCAGCTGCCAAGCACCTTTCGTGAATTCCGAAGTAGTTGCGATACATGATTTTGTTGCACGATAATGGTTATGTAAGAATAAAAGCTGTCTTACAGGTTCAACACCGACTTTATTTTTATAGCGCTTAGCTTGGAGAAGATATCTATGTTCACCTAATGTGCTATCTTTCTTTATTGCAAATAAATCTATACCTTCGTCTTTAGTTCCGCTTTGTAATTCTATCGAGAACCCCATTGAAGTGAGAATGTCTGCTAATAATTTCTCAAAAGCTCTCCAGTTTAATGCCTTTAGTAAGTCTGGATGCTCTATTAAAGATTTATATAAATCACTACTTATAACATCTAAGCGAATAAGAGGTGAAGAAACCTGATTCACATTGGATTTGGTATAAAGAAATGACTTATCAACAATTGTTTTTATGTCACTGGGTACATATTTAATAAGGAAAGGTTCAAAAGAATGATACCCACTACTCGAACGATTATGACCAAAGTTTGTAAACACATCCGGAGCATCCCCTGGCCTTAAATCATAACTCGTGCCATCGTAAGCGACATCCATCAAATCAACTATAGGCCCATAACTTTTATCTAATTCACTATCCGGAATATAAAAATCATCGAGATTTTGGCAGAGGCTGTCTATAATCAAATCCCGCGCATCACTTTCGTTTCTACATAATTCAATTGAGTATGCCATCTGTGGATCCATAAGGACCTCTATTAGTGTATCCGAAAGCAGATCTCTGGCATCATCAGAAAATGTATGTATATTAGATTCCAAATGTAGTTTATCACCACGACAAATATTTTCTATCAATGTCATGATGAACAGATGCCATTTATCTGGTTCATCTGATAGATAATTCGCTGCTGCTGAAATTATATTTTGTTGTGATTCCACTGTATATTCTGTATTACCTACACTGGCGTTCACCTGCGGCGCACGAGGCGCTGTCAGGTGCAACGCCTCGTTTGTTAGGCCCCCGCTTCAGAAGGCACTCACGACCGAACAAGAGATTCACCGACCCAACGCGTGACAATGTTTAGATCCACCAGAAGGATGTACTCCTCCCGGTACAGCATCTGCCGCGGCAATACTTGACGACACCTCCTGATCCTCCAAGGCCACACCCGGGACGAACGGATCCGCCTTGCTCAGCACCCGCTGAATAGCGTCCAGTTCCGGCCTGGGGATAGGCGGGATATACGAGATCAAATACTCTAGATCTGGTTCCTCTTCTTGCATGATCTAACGGTGCCTAAATAGTATTATCCGACAGCATTATTGAACAGGTTTCATATTGGAATCCAAAAAAACGACATAAGAGTTGATATAATCCATCTCTTTTGGCCATCTCATTGTTGGATACCGTCACCCTAACATATTCCTGAACTTTGCCAATCGCTTTCGAATCATCGCTGTTACGGGAAAAGATGATGCATTGAGGAGGTGCCTAAGCTGCGGTAGCTGTTTGGCTGTGAGGTGAAGAGTTGCCGAATTGTTGGATAGGGTTTTTATGTATCCGATTTTTTCCATTGTCAAGGATTTTTACTTGACATTTGCCTTAATTGGGAAAGATAATATCAAAAATATTGAGATAAAAGGCGTCCGGGCCTGATCCGCCCGGGGCGAGAGATAAGGCTGGTATGGAGGCAATCCGTACCGGCCTTTTTGTTTTTCCATGCCTCTTGGATAAACCCAACGAACCAACGAAAGGAGGTCCCATCCATGATCAACTCCAGAACCATCCAGTATCCCTTTGAAGAATCCGATCTGACGCGCCTGATCGAGTACGATGGGAGTAACCTGGCTCTTTACCAAGGCCGGGCACCGCCCGGCACGCCCACCAGTGCGGCCGCGTCGCAGATCCGGAAATTCCTCTATGATGGATCCAAAAATGAGACGGCCAGAAAATTCGCCGGCGGGACCAACGATTACAATCAGGTGTGGGGCGATCGGGCCACATTGTCGTATTCGTAAGGAGGATCGCCATGGCGAACGGAATGCCAAGCTAGGAGTGTCGGGGAGTGTCGTACCCAAAAACGACCAAAAATATAGATTTTTAAAAATCGAAAGTCAATAATAACAACAACTTATACACTAAAGCATATCATGAATCTAACTTATAATCCGCAAATCGGGGGTCCGAATGCTCCCAGGCGCGCCAGCTCCCTGGAATAAGGTTCACCTCGCTCAAAAAAATAGAGGCAGGAAGAGTCAGCATGCAGTTTCTGGCAGTGCAGGTGGTTATATCGCAGAGATGTTGTCAAACTGTCGAACCTGAAGGATCTCATTCTCGTGAACAGGAAAGATCTTTGACTCCTCCACAACAACGACAGCGATGGTATTCCCCACAGCATTGAATACTTCCAGAGAATAGCCTGCCTCCTGGCCGGGACCACCTTCGTGCCGGTCCACAATGGTGGCGATATCTCCTTTTTTGAGACCATATTCAGGCAGATCTACCGCCAAAGATACACGGGTAAATAATTCATAATTCATTTCTATACCTCCTTGTCCGGGAACAGAGTGATAAGTTTGGTTTCACCGGACACTTCCTCCGTCATCCAGATGGCAACAACACGAAGTTTGACGCCATTCGGGCCAATGAGGTCACCACGAATTCTAAAAAGATCTCCATAAGGCGTCTTTCTAACCAGCGCCGCATCGCCCGGCAGTATCTGTGCGCGGATATCATGTTCAAGTCAAAGAACGTTCACAGGCTCACAAATGATATGTGGACACTTATATCAAGGTTCTGGGAATATTTTGCTTTACCGATTTTGTGAATGCTGGAAAGGGATTCATCTTCAAGCGTCAATCCAGTGTGAATTCACCTGTAAGCGCTATGGACCTATACAAAAAAATATCTTATTGAGTCAAGGGATTTGGTGGCTTGATTCACTAAATTTAGAAAGCCTGGACTTATTTTAGGAAGAGAAGCCTGGGATCAATCGCTGATACATGAGGGAAGCGATCCCACCCAATGGTCCATCAGAATGCCAAGGCATTCACCTGCAGAGCTGGTTGCAAACCGTCATTTGTACGGCCTCTCGAAAAAGGTTTCGCGCCCATGTTTCCTTGACTCTTACACGTCGCGCCTGGCCCTGTGCCCTGAGATCCAGGTCCATGCCTTATCCTGCGCCCATGTATAGGGTGCAAACCACGGATTCATTCCCGCACAATTTGATGTGATCTACAACCTATAACATGCTTGATTTATTCCCATACCTTCCCACGGATGCTTCAAGGAGCCGAGTTCCAATCCGCAAATCGGGGGTCCGAATCCTCCCAGGCGCGCCAGAAAATTAAGGGCTTAGCCGATCTCGGCTAGGTCCTTTTTTTAGGCGACAGATCGGAGTCCATATCGGTCAATACATCCTTGTCGGCAAAAAAGAAAACCCTGGACCTTATCGTTGGAGGAAAACGACAAGGTTCAGGGTTTTTGAAGGAGTGCCGAGAAGAGCGACGCAGGCAAAGCTCTCAGGTGGCCTCACGGTTACACCACACTCCCCCCACCAGCGCAGGGGACGCTGGTCTTCTTGCCCAGTGGGAGAGCGGGACCCACAAGACAAAGATATCACCGGTGTCCTTCAGCAAAGATTTGAACTGTTCCTCTGCCAACCATCTATTGTGAGAGCTGTATTTCCTGTGAGTTTCAGAGATACTATGTTCATTTCTCAATCCAGGGACAATGGGGTAAAAACCGTATTTGCATGAGAAATACCCGCACGTTTCGATTTTTTTATTTGGCATCTTGTTGCTAATCGCTGTAGATTGATCCATCTTACGCGCAAGGCCGAATCATGGACCATTCCGCCCTAAACCTGAGGGTCACCTGATGGCGGAATCCCCATTGAGTGCCTTGTCAATTAACTTTGCATGGCCGGAAAACAATTTAATAATGGCAAAAAAAATAGGCTCACATGAGAGGAGGGGGTATTTTGGCTGAGAAGTTCATGAGCATGAGGAACCTGAAATTTCTCCTGTACGAGGTATTCGATGCGGCCTCGCTGACCCGGTATGGGTACTACGAAGAATACGATCAAAAGATGCTGGACATGGTGCTTCAGGCTGCCTGGGAATTGGCTCAAGGACTCCTGTGGCCCCATTTCCAGGAAATGGACCGAAACCCTCCGGAACTGGTGGGTGAAGTGGTAAAGGTCCACCCATCGGTGAGAGAGGTGATGAGAACATTCGGCCAAGGGGGATGGATCGCCATGACGGTTCCCGAAGAGCTGGACGGACAGCAGCTTCCCCAGATCATGGCGGACACTTGCCATTTTATCTTCTGCTCGGCCAATTACTCGGCGGCCGTCTATCCCGGACTCTCCGATGGGGCCGCGCGGCTCATTGAAAATTTTGGAAACAAGGCGTTGTACGACGTCTTTGTTCCCAACATGCGAAGCGGCCGATGGCAGGGGACCATGGCCCTGACAGAACCGGAGGCGGGCAGTTCTCTTGCCGATATTGTCACAACAGCTGAACCCACCGAGGAGGGATATTTCAGGATCCGGGGGCAGAAAATTTTCATCTCGGGAGGAGATCACGACGGGGTCGAAAATGTGGTGCACCTGATGCTTGCCAAAATCAAGGGGGCGCCTGCCGGGGTCAAGGGCATCTCCTTATTTGCGGTGCCGAAAAAGCGGATTACCGAAACAGGGGATCTGGTCTCCAATGATGTCATCACCTCGGGAATTTTTCATAAACTGGGTTACCGGGGATGCCCCATTGCACAGCTCAGCATCGGAGACAAAGATGACTGCCGGGGCTATCTGGTGGGAGAGCCTCATAACGGCCTCCGGTATATGTTTCAGATGATGAATGAATCGCGGATCGGTGTCGGCATCGGGGCTGCTGCCATGGCCACAGCGGCCTACTATGCTTCCCTTGAGTATGCGAGAATCCGAAAACAGGGGCGGATGATTACTGAGAAGGACCCTTCTCTTCCCCCGGTGCCCATTATTGAACACGCCGACGTGAAACGTATGCTGCTGTTCCAGCGTGCAGTGGTGGAAGGGTCTCTTTCCCTGCTGCTGCAATGCAGCAAGTATGTGGATTTGAAAAGGGTGGGGAGCGATGAAGAGGCAGAGAAGTATTCCCTTTTGCTGGATCTTCTCACCCCTGTGGCCAAATCCTATCCATCCGAGGTCGGCATCCTGTCCATCAGTCAGGGACTTCAGTGCCTCGGGGGTTCCGGTTATTGTGATGATTACCCCCTGGAGCAGTACTACCGGGACGCACGGATACATCCCATTCATGAGGGGACCACCGGGATCCAGGGCCTGGACCTGCTGGGCCGGAAGGTCATGATGAGGGGGGGTAAGGCATTCGGACTCTTTGGCGAGGAGGTGCGCAAGACCATCTCCCAGGCCATAGGGGAAGAACCTCTACGCCCCCATGCCGATGCGCTTGAACAGGCACTGATCCTGTTGGAGGAAGTGACCAAGCATCTCAAAAATGTGGCTGCCAAAGGGGGCCCGGCACTTTTTCTGGCCGACGCGACCTTGTACCTGAAGCTTTTCGGAATCGTGGCGATAGCCTGGCAGTGGCTCAAACAGGGGGTCATCCTGGTGAAGGGCCTGGACGGGGCTGCGTTGGAGAAGGAAAAGAATTTCTATCAGGGCAAGCTGTATGCCCTACGATTTTTCTTCGCCTATGAATTGCCCAAAATGGGCGGTCTGGCAGAGCGGCTTATGAATGGCGACGGTCTGACCGTTGAAATGCAGGAGGCGTTTTTCAAAGATTAACCCTGATTGAGGGAGTGGTTGTTTTTAGGGCCGTTGATCCACCAGTCTGTCTTTTTGTCAAACCACCAGGAGTCCCTTTTTGTGGTCATGATTTCCTGGGCCAGCTGCTTTCCACTCGCGGTGAGCAGCCTTTTCAGGGCAAATGAGAGCCACTCCTCAGCCTGGGTATTGCCCAGGTCAAGTTGTTCCTTGAGTTCAAGAATGAGATCGAGCTGGTCTGCGTCCTTTGAAAGCCTGGCTTCAAGGGTTTCCAGCCCATTGAATTCCTGAATCAGCCGTGAGACCTCATCTCCAAAGGGAAGCCCCTGCACCTGATCCTGGACGGCCTTTTCTTCATCAACCGTCACATATTTTTTGTTTACATAATTATGATCGCCGGTCCTGGCCTCCGGAAAATCGTGAAACAGGCACATGAGAATCACCTTTTCCCGATCGGCCTCGGGTTCCATGGATGCAAGCGCATATCCGATAACGGCCGTCCGGAAAGTGTGGTCTGCCACAGATTCCCGGCCGGAACCCAAGAATTGGTATCCGGTGCGAGGGGTCCTCTTGAGCATGCCCATCTCAAACATGAATTCCACCATTCGTTTCAGCATGTCCCTTGATAGGCAGGGCATATGCAAAAGTCAAGGGGTTAGCTGAGGGATCTGTCGCTTTTATCACGGCACCTTCTTGATTTATTCCGGCAAAGCGTATATATGAGAACCATATGGAGGGAAGCTGCGACCCCTTGCGTGACGCGGATCGTGCCGTCCCTGCCGTAACAAATGGAATGGAAACAGAGCGGGTGAACGGCTGATGGAAGATACTGAACGTGAGATGAGAATATATACCTATCCCGATCCGGTTCTCAAGACCCCGGCTGAACCGATACGGGAGATTGATGAAGACCTGCAGCACCAGATCGACTGGATGATAGAAACCATGTACGCCGCCCCTGGCATCGGGCTTGCTGCCAACCAGGTGGGCCTTCTCAAGCGGGTCATTGTATTCGACTGCCGGCCGAGGGAGAAGGGGAGGGATCCCGCAGTTCTGATCAATCCTGAGGTGATCTTGGGAGAGGATAAGATAAGGTGGGAGGAGGCCTGTTTGAGCGTCCCTGATTTTTCCGCCGAGGTAGTCCGGAAGGCCCAGGTAAAGGTGAAGGGGCTTGACCGCAACGGCAATCCAATAGATATCGAAGCCGAAGATCTGCTGGCCGTATGCCTCCAACATGAGGTGGATCATCTGAACGGAACCCTTTTTATCGATCATCTCAGCACTCTCAAACGGGCCCTGTATAAGAAAAAAGTGATGAAAACGCTTAAAGAACAATAGGTTACGTGGAATACACCAAGCACCACCCGATAGAAGGGTTTCCCGCCGATCCCACGATCATCTTCATGGGCACCCCAGAATATGCCGTGCCTTCGATGGAAAAACTGGTCGAACACGGGTATTCCCTCCTGGCTGTTGTGACGCAACCGGACCGGCCCAAGGGCCGGGGCAGGAAATCGATTTTCCCGGCGGTCAAAGAGGCCGCCAGACGGTTCAGCCTTCCTGTTCTTCAACCTGAAAATGTGTCGGACAAGGATTTTTGCAAGATTATTCAGGATTTGGGTCCTGATCTCCTGGTCGTGGTCGCATTCGGCCAGGTTCTCAAAAAGGATCTCCTGGATATCCCCCATTGGGGAGCACTCAATATCCATGCGTCACTCTTACCCAGATATCGAGGGGCCGCTCCGATCCAGTGGGCCGTCATCAATGACGAAAGAGAGACCGGCCTGACCGCCATGCACATGGATGAAGGTCTCGACACCGGGCCCATTCTGTTCCAGGAGGCGGTGCCCATCGGTCCGGAGGAGACATGGGGGGAACTCCATGACCGGCTTTCACGTCTTTCAGGGGACGTGCTGGTGAAAACGATTAAGAAGTTGATAAGCCATGAACTGATGGAAAAGGCGCAGGACGATAATTTCGCGACCTATGCACCCAAGATCGACAAGAGCATCTCCAGAGTGGAATGGGCGCGATCGGCCCGGTCAGTGTCGGCCCTGATCCGTGGCCTGGATCCATGGCCCGGTGCATCGACCCTTGCCGGGGGTAAAGAGATAAAGCTTTTTTCCGCCAGGGTTGAAGAAGCCAACAGTTCCGGTATTCCCGTGACCCGTAACCCGGGCAGAGTCGCAGGCCGTTCTGAAGACGGTCTGCTGGTGGAGACAGGGGAGGGGACGGTACGGATCAGGGAGCTTCAGGCTCCCGGTCGGCGAAGACTGCCTGCCGCCAAGTTTCTCCTGGGATTTCAAATAGATGAGGGAACCGTCCTGGAATGATAATCTGAATCTTTATCTGTAATTTCGCGGTCCGGGACCATTTGCGAAAAATATTGTTGAACCGCAAGGACGCGAGGGCGCGTTGTTTTGTTTTGCTTTAGGCTCTTTGACTGTAACTTTTACGCAACGTGCGGAGAAGTTTTGGTGAACCGCGAAGGCGCAAAGGACGCGAAGAGGTCTTGATGGGTTTATTCTGATCCTGAAAGAAAGATTCAGGATCAGAACACAGCAGGCTCTGCCGAGCCGTCGTTCGTTATTCGGTAATGGCCTTTGAATAAAAGAGATCTTTGTGTCTTGGGTGCGGTGGTTGGACCGCGCCAGGGCATAGTCCTCAGAGTTTTTCATTTAATTGCCAGAATTCCTTAACTTTAGGCACTTTAGATCACTTTAGACATTTTAGTCACTTCTGGGCGATAATTCTTTGGTCGTCAAATGTCAATAACCAAAAAAATCTTTGTGCCTTTGTGCCTCAGTGTGAGATATTTTGGGTTGCGGCCCATAGAAACTTTAGTCATTTTTAACTTCAGGCGTTGGATCATATGAAAGGTTTGGAAGGAGTCGAGAAGTCACAGGAGGAGCGCCCCTTCCCCTTGGCAACCGGGAGGGTGGCGGACGATCCCAATGTGGACAGGCCGAAAAAGCGCATCTTCATCTTTCTGCTTTTGGTTTCCTGTGTGGTGCTGGTGGGGGTGGCCTTCCTCCTTTGGTGGGTCCCCTATGTAGGCCTTGCAAATATCCACCCGAGCCTTCCCCTCATTCTGGCCATCGCCCTGGCCTGTCTGGTCCTCTTCGGCCTCGGCGGCGCATTGACCCTTGTATTGACCATCCTTCGGGGGAAAAATCTTTTTTTCAACCGGCGTATCCGCGGGGTGGTGATACGGGAACTCTTCCCCCTGCTGGTGGGTGTGGGCAGATGCTTCGGTATCAGTAAACAGGCCATCCGAAGATCCTTTGTGGCCATCAACAACAAACTGGTTCTGGCTGAGGCCAAGAAGGTTAAGCCGAACCAGCTTCTTATCCTTCTCCCCCACTGTCTCCAGAATCACGACTGCACGGTCAGAATTACCGGTAAGGTGGAGAACTGCAAAAAGTGCGGCAAGTGCAAGATAAAAGATCTGGCGACACTATCGGAAACCTACCATGTGCCCATTGCGGTGGCCACGGGCGGGACCCTGGCGAGGAGGATTGTGGTGGAGAAAAAACCCAAAGTCATTATCGCTGTGGCGTGCGAGCGGGACCTTTCCAGCGGCATCCAGGACAGCTACCCGATACCTGTCTTCGGCATATTTAATAGAAGACCGTTCGGCCCCTGTTTTGATACGGATGTGGATATGGAACTCGTGGAGAAGGGGATACGGACCTTTCTGGAGCCATAAGCCCGTGACACCGAGGGACCTCGCATTAGCCGCACTCAACCGCACGGATGATTCTCCCGGTTTTTTTGAACGATATGTGGAGGCGGCTTTTGAGAAGGGATCGGGCCTCGATGAAAGGGACAGGGCATTTGTCGTCCATCTGGTCCAGGGGGTCCTGCGGTGGCGGATCCGTCTGGACTGGATCATTCAACAAAACGTCCGGTTTTCCTTCAAAAAGATCGAGCCCGCCACCCTGAATATTCTCCGGCTGGCCCTCTACCAGATATATTTCATGGATCGGGTCCCTGATCGTGCTGCGGTCGATGAGGCGGTCAAGCAGGCCGGCGGACCGGTCAATCGGCATGTGGCGGGTTTTGTGAACGGGATACTGAGACATATCTGCAGGGAGAGGGCGGCGATCCGGTTTCCGGACCCGGTGGGCGACCGAGACCGCTATCTTTCTGTTTATTATTCCTATCCGCTCTGGCTGGTGAGAAAATGGATCAGGGAGTTAGGCCCCCAGGCAACAGAGCATCTTCTGGAGGCCGGAAACCGCATCCCGGACCGTGTCGTCAGGGTCAATACCCTGAAGATTGATCAAGAGGGCCTGATCTCGCGGCTGAATCACGAGGGCGTCTCTGCGACCCGGTGTGCCTATTCCCCTGAAGCCCTGCGCATAACGGATTGCAAAGGACCTTTAACCCGGTTGAAGGCCTTCAGGGAGGGACTTTTCCAGGTGCAAGGAGAGGCAGCACAGATCTGTTCCCATCTGCTGGGTGTCCGTGAAGGGGATATGGTGCTGGATGTATGTGCAGGTCTGGGAGGCAAGTCCACCCATCTTGCTGCGCTCATGAAAAACAGGGGGCGGGTGGTTGCCCTTGATAGGCAGCCAGGCCGGCTGATGGACCTTATGGAGAGTGCCGGTCGTCTGGGAACAGAGATTGTCCTGCCCGTGGCCGCAGATGCAGCCGGGGCGCTTTCCGCCTGGATAACCGCTTCTTTCGACAGAATCTTGGTGGACGGCCCCTGTTCGGGTCTCGGAGTGATATCGCGACATCCGGATATAAAGTTGACCAAGAAAAAGACGGACATTCAACGTCTGGCCATGTTGCAGAAGGTGATTCTGAATCAGGCGATTCGCCTCCTGAAACCGGGGGGGAGACTGTTGTATACGACCTGCACGATTTCGCGGGAAGAGAATGAGGAGGTGGCGGAGGGCATTACCAGGGAAAACCGGGGGGTGGTCCGAGGCGATCTCAAAAAGATTATGCCCCCATGGGGGGTGGATCTGATGGATGATGACGGATTCTTCAGGACGTTTCCCCATGTCCATGGGATGGAAGGATTTTTTGGGGCGCTTTTTCAAAAATCGAAAATTTGACAGTTGAAGTTGGAGAAGACGCAGGGCCTCCGGAGGCGCGTCTGCACACAGGTTCGGGGGACGAGGGGAAAGACGAGCACGAAATTCCCGCGCAAAAAAGCCCTGCGAGAGCGGCATCTTGCCGCGATTTTTCGCGGCTGGAAAGCCTTTTTCACAGAAGAACAACTAATGGATTTGGTTGATGCGGATTCGTGGGTTGAGCACATTTTAATGACAAACGAGTAACTGGAGGAGATGATATGGGAAAGATCGCGCCGTCGATCTTGTCAGCGGACTTCACGTGCCTGGGTGAAGAGATCCGGAAAGTGGAAAAGGCGGGTGCCGACTACATCCATGTGGACGTCATGGACGGGCATTTTGTACCCAATATCACCATCGGCCCCATGATCGTAAAAGCGGCCGCACGCGTTACCGATCTTCCACTGGACGTGCATCTGATGATCTCCGATCCCGACGACTTTATAGCAGATTTTGCCAAGGCCGGGGCAGACATTATCACCGTGCATGCAGAAGCGGCAACGCACCTTCACAGGACCGTCCAGTTTATTCGGGATCACGGCGCCAGGCCGGCCGTGGCCCTTAATCCGGCTACCCCTCTGAACGCACTGGAGTATGTGCTGAACCACCTGGACATGGTTCTCCTGATGACTGTAAATCCAGGCTTCGAGGCCCAGGCCTTTATCCCGGAAGTGATTCCGAAGATCAGGAAACTGAGACGGATGGTGGATGATCAAGGTCTCAACGTGGAGATTGAGGTGGACGGGGGGATCGGTCCGGACACCATCAGTCAGGTGTCGATTGCGGGGGCGAACGTTTTTGTGGCGGGTTCTGCGATCTACTACAGTGAAGATTATAAAGATACCATCCGCCTGATGCGGGAGCGGATGACGCCGTTTTCGTGAAGACCACAGGGGGTGTGCTCGCTACCGGTTACCGGTCCCCCCATACAGCTCCGAAACCCATGCGTGGAACCAGGGTGGCTTTTCAAGGACCACATAGAGCAGCAGCAGGGCCGTAAATGGAATGGGAATGACCATATCCATCATGGCGAGGACCACGAGTCCAATTGAAAGTTTGGTCTTGAATTTCATGATGTCCACCTTCTTGATGCCGGTCTCTCTACGGTGATTTGCTGGAAACCGTCTCTTTGTTCTGTGTTGGCCGTAAGAGAAGACCCTGGTGAGGTATTTTAACCGTGGCGTACTGAAAGGGTTCAGGCCGGCTTTATGGGATTATCCCTGTTGAAACAGTTGCTGGATGTCCGGGTGGTTTTCGATGGCCTTCAGGAATTGCTCGGTTCGTCGCTCCAGGCGGCTCTTGAGGATGCTGGCGATAATCTGCATGACCCGATATCCCATGCTGTGATCCTTTTCCAGCAGATTTAAGAAATCCTCTCCCGGTATGCTCATCACCTCGCATGGCTCCACGCACACAGCGGTGGAGGTATACTGAGAGCCGGGAAGGAGGGCAGACCAGCCAAAGCAGAAGCCGGACTTGACCACGCCCATGGAGACGCTGATGGACTCTGAGGCATCCACCTCCAGGAGCACCTTTCCCTCCTTGAGCATATAGAAAAATCTCGCAGCATCTCCCTGTTGGAAGATGGTATCGCCGGCCCCGAACAGCCGCATCTGCAACAGGGGCGACATCCTCCCCAGCATGGAATCCGTCAGGTTTTCCATCAAATGGATTTTCCTCAGCTCTTTAAACGGGACCATGGGATTTCCTCCACTACCTAAAAATATCTCACACAGAGGCACAGAGTCGCAAAGGGTTTTGTTTCAATAGACGATTGGCGAATTTCCCCAAGACTTTTTTTGCGTCTTTGGTCATTTTGCGATTCAACCAGAATTATTCTTTTACATCAGAACAAAGACCAGTACAAGGAATGCCGTGGCGGCGCCTGCCCCAAGCCCGACGGGGCATGTCCCCCCCATTACATCGGCATAGAGGTTGAGTTTTCTCATTCGCAGTCGTTCCCCGCGTAATCCTGTCAGCATCCAGAAGGTGACCATCACGAAAACAGAAAGCCTCGCGATGATGTCCTTGGACAGATGGGCGATGCTTCGGACGATTCCTTTGACAAAAAGCCGCTCAGAGGCCGCGTTGATGGGGTTGAGGGTCCTGGCCATGACACGATAAAAGAGCCTGCCCCCCTTGCGGTAGAACCAGTCTACATCCAGGTTGATACACCGGATCTCCGCCGGGTAGATGCCGGAAAGGAGAAGGAGGGTGAAGGCCAGGGCCGAGAAAAAAAGGAGCTGGGTCTGGCCGAGGATGTGGGGGGCCGTGTAAGGGACGTATTCCACCGGATAAGGAAGCAGGCTGTACAAGGGGGCCGGATAGACACCGATGAATATGGATAAACCCGCGGCGATGCCCATGGCCAGGAGCATGTGGACCGGGGCCTCTTTGGGACGCATGCCCGAGTCGTGGGAAAAAAACGCAAAATAGGGGATCTTGATCCCGGCATGATGGAACACGCCGGCCGAGGCAAAGAGAAGCATGAACCAGATGATCCTCATATGCCCTGCGCCCGCCGCGTCCATGACCATGGATTTGCTGACAAAACCGCTGAAAAGGGGAAAGGCGGAGATGGAGGCGGCGCCCACCATGCAGAAAATGCAGGTCAGCGGCATGGTCCGGTAAAGCCCGCCCAAGTCCGTGCCGTTGATCTTGCCGGTGCGGTACATGACCGCGCCCATGGACATGAAAAGGAGGGCCTTGAACAGGATGTCGTTAAAGGCGTGACATACGGCCCCGTTGATGGCCAGGGCAGTCCCGATGCCGATCCCGCAGACCATGAATCCCACCTGGTTGATGAGGCTGTAGGCCAGCACCCTCCTGAGATCGTTCTCGATTACCGCGTAAAAAATAGGAAAGGAGGTCATGACCGCCCCGATCCATATGAGCGCCTGTGTGCCGGGAAAGGCCCTGGCCAAGGCATAGACCGCCACCTTGGTGGTAAAGGCGCTCAGGAATATGGTTCCGGTAATGGTGGCCTCGGGATAGGCGTCCGTGAGCCAGGGGTGGAGGACCGGCCAGGCGCAGTTGAGACCGAACCCGAAGAAGATGAGGTAGGTCCCCGGGCCGTTCAGGCCCAGATACCCCAGCTCAATGGATCCGGTCTGATTCACATGGAGCACGATCCCAGCCAGGAGACACAGCCCCCCGGCCGCATGGACCAGGAGGTACCGATACCCGGCGCCCAGGGATGCCCCGGTGCGCCTTGCCCAGATCAGAAAGATGGAGGATATGGTCAGCATCTCCCAGAAGACAAAAAAGGAAAAAAGCTCTCCTGAGAAGACCGCCCCCAATGCGCTTCCCGCATAGACCAGCCCTGCCACATGCTGAATGTCGTCCTTTACATGGAGGGCGTAGAGGATTGCGATAAAGGATATGATATGAAATATATATCCGAAAAGAAGACTGAGCCGGTCTACCCTGCCGAAGATCAGGTGATAGTCCAGGAATGGGACGATCCAGTAAGTCCCTTCTTCCATATGGACCAGATTGATGAATCCGAGCACTGGAATCAGGAGGAGAAGTCCGGATTTCCATCTCCCTTTAAGAAGGGGCACAAGCAGGGCACCCAATATGAATATAATGAACGGAGGGAGCGGTTCAGTCATAATAATCCTCTCGTCTCTTTACGAGGGGCCTCAAAATGTATTTTGCGGCCACCACAAGGACCACGCATGCCACAAAGCCGTATACGGCATAGAATTCAGGCCATGCCTCCCAATCGAAGTGGGGATGTTTGTGCACGAACCACTCGATAATTAGGAGGACCAGCAGCGATGCGTAAAAGCACCCGAGGAGGATCTTCACATTCCGCGGATTGTCGAAGAGATAGCGCTTGGATGCTGGATGCTGGATGCTGGATGCTGGATTCGTATGATTTACATTTTGATCTTGCATGATTATATCCCTTTTCTAAATGGGTTTTTCATGTTGAGGTTCGGGATTCAAAGGGTCTTGAAGAGGATGAGACCCAGATACAGGACGCCGATGGTGATGGCGATGAAAAAGACGGTCCGGTATCCCGGGACCGGCTCGTGCGTCAGCTCCATCTTCTCTCCGGTTTGCTCGCTCATGCTGCAACTCCTCCATGGGTTAATACTCTGAAAAAGGGACCCGGACGACCCAAAAGACCCAATGAGCGGTGTGGATCGCCCGCCATCGGAGGCCGGAGATCAGAAGACAAGGCATCCGATCATCAAGCATCCGGTATCCAGAAACCAGTATCCAGAGCCATCACCCTCCAATTGCCTTGACCGCCATCTGCGCCAGCCGGAAAAAGGGCTGGGGATAGAAGAAGAGGATGATGGATATCAGGGCGGTGATCGTCAGCGGGGCCACGCAGAACAAGGGGGCCTCCTGTATCCGGGATTCCGCGCCCTGCGTCTCCGGGCGACTGAAAAAGGCCCGGTAGACGATGGGCATGAAATAGGCGGCATTGAGGAGGGAACTGGTCAGGAGGACGACGAGGACGGCTTTCTGTCCGGCCTGGAGCGAGCCTAAGACCAGGTACCACTTGCTCAGGAACCCGCCGGTGGGGGGCAGCCCGATAATGCTCAACGCCCCAAAGAAAAATGCCATCATGGTCAGGGGCATCCTTCTCCCCAGCCCTTTCATCTCGCTGATATTCCGTTTTCCGGTGGCCACAAAGATGGCCCCGGCACAGAAAAAAAGGGTGATCTTTCCAAAGGCATGCATGGCGATATGGAGCATCCCGCCGGTCATCCCCTTGGGGGAGAGGAGACCCACCCCCAATACGATGTAGGATAACTGGGCAATGGTGGAAAACGCCAGGAGGCGTTTCAGATTATCCTGAGAAAGGGCGATGAGGGACCCTGCAATGATGGTGAAAGAGGCAATGATGCAGATGAGGGTGTCCAGGTGAAGGGTCGATAACAGATCGATGCCGAATACCCCTGTCAACACGCGGACAATGCTGAAAACGCCCACCTTCACGACAGCCACGGCATGGAGGAGGGCGCTCACCGGCGTGGGGGCCACCATGGCCGCAGGGAGCCACGCGTGAAACGGCATGATGGCGGCCTTGGCAAAGCCGAAGAGAAACATCAGGAGGAGGAGCGTCACCAGCCCTTTGGAAGAGGTCCCGGTCAGGAATCCATGACTCGAGAATTCCAGGGTCCCGGCCTGGGTATAGCAGATCAACATGGCCGGAAGGGCCAGTCCGATGGATGCGCCCAAGATGTACGTCAGGTACTTCCGGCCCGAAGTCCGTGCCTCTGCGTCCTGATGGTGGGTCACCAGGGGATAGGTGGCCAGAGAGAGCATCTCGTAAAAGAGATAAAGGGTCAGGAGGTTGGCCGAAAAGGCCACCCCGATGGTGGCTGAAAGGGCCAGGGCAAAGAAACAGAAATACCGGGTCTGGCTGTGTTCATCGAGCCCCCGCATATATCCGATGGAATAGGCGCTGGTGATGATCCACAAAGAGGAGGCCACCAGCGCAAAGAGCATCCCCAGGGAATCGACCCGGAACCGGATGGCGACCCCCGGAACCACCTCTGCCAGGGTAAAGACCATCTGGTGTCCCTTGAGTATAGCGGGGAGCATGGAGAGGACAATAAGGAATTTCGCTACGGCGGCGATGAATGTCCAGGACTCCCGGATATTGGCCCTCTTGCTGAGGACCAGAAGCGGGATCGCGGCGATGGACACCAGCACGGCGATGAATGGCTTTATGGAGATGATGGGTTCCAAATTAAGTGCCTAAAGTGAGCTAAAGTTCCTAAAGTGCCTAAAGGTTGATGAAGTTGAAGGCTCAAAGCTCAAAGCTGAAAGCGATGAACATCCAGTATCCAGCATCCAGCATCCAGTATCCAGCACCCCTACCGCACCAGGGTCGCGGGGATGATGGGATCGATGACGGTCGTTACGATCGTCCCAGTATACACGCCGATGATCACCAGTCCTGCTGAGACAATTAAGAGCGGGGCCAGCATGGTTGCAGGGGCCTCTGTCCTTGGCCCGGCCGGAGATCCATGTCCGTGAGGGTGTTGCATGTCCCCGTAGTAGCTTATTTCAATCACCCTGAAAAAGAGGATAACGTTAACCAGGCTGCTGAACAGGAGCGCTGCCACGAAGCCGTACTGCCCTGCCTGAAGGGCCCCGGTGATGAGGTACCATTTGCTGAAGAATCCGCAGGTGGGCGGCACCCCGATGATGCTCAGGCCGGCCGCCACAAAACAGGCCATGGTCAGGGGCATCCGGTGAAAGAGCCCCCGCAGCTGGTGGAGTTCCAGGCCGCTGATTCGGTAATGGACGTTGGCTGCAGTAAGAAAGAGACAGATGGTCATGAGCGCGTCATTGAGAATGTGAAGGATCGCCCCTGTCATGCCCGCGGCATTGCCGAGCCATGCCCCTCCCACCATGTACCCGATTTCAGAGACAATGATATAGCAGAACATCCTTTTGAGGTTTTTCTGGGCCAGGGCCAGCAAGGCCCCCGTGACAATGGCCAGGATAGACAGCCAGACCATCGCAGTCCCCAGGCTCAGAACCGAAAAGGTGAAATCGATGGTGAAGACCGAGAGCATGAGGCGGATCATCACATAGACCATGACCTTGGTCATGAGGGGCGCCATGAGACTGCTCACCGAGGACGGTGCAAAGGTGTAGGCATTGGGAAGCCAACCATGGAGGGGGAAAAAAGCCATTTTAATGCCTATCCCCACCATGCAGAAGGTAAAGGCCGCCCATATGGCGGTTGAAGAATATATCCCAGGGAGGAGGGAGGCCACGTCCGCCATGTTGAGGGAACCGGTCATGATATAGAGGTAGCCTACGCCCAGGAGATAGAAACAGCCGCCGATGGTCCCCATGAAGAGATAGTTGAGGCTGGCCAGGGGGGCACGGGGGCCTCCCAGGGCGATCAGGGCGTAACTGGTCAGGGAGGCCACCTCCAGCAGGACGTAGAGATTGAACAGGTCTCCGGTCACCACCATGCCTACGAGACCCACAATAAAGAGGAGATAGAGGGTATAAAAGGCGCCTTCTTTTTCAGGAAATTCAGCTGACACGCTCCTGCGGGTTGCCACCAGATTGATGAAGGCCAGAACAGATACCACCGCCAGCACCATGCCGTTGAGGGTATCCACATGATACCCGATACCCCAGGGCGTTTCCCATCCTCCCAATCGGTACTGAACCACGCCCTTTTGAAGGACATCGGCCAGGAGCCGGACTGAAAACCAGGTGCACAGGCCCGATCCGACAAGCGCCAACGGGTAGCACAGGCCCTTTCTGATCCATGCCATGCCGCTGACGAGGAATGCGAACAGGAGCGGTGAAATGATCAAAAGGGCAGGGTAATGGTCGTTCATCTGGGCCTCAATCGCGCGAGGATTTCATCTTCTTCCAACGTCTTGTATTGGTGATAGGTCTTAATTGCCAGCGCCAGGGCCACGCCGAAGGTGGAAACAGAAACCACGATGGCCGTAAGCATCAGCACATGGGGAAGCGGATTGACATAATGGGAAGGATCGATGGCATGATGGCCGGCGGCCATTCCGTGCTGGATGATGGGGATGGTTGCCCCCTTTTTGCAACCGATGGAGACATAAAAAAGGATGATGGAGGTCTGAAAGATGTTCATCCCCACCAGTTTCTTGACCAAGTTGTTCTTGGCGATCATGGCATAGAGCCCGATCATCATCAAAACAATGTAGAGCCAGTAATTGTACTTGGCCACTAGAATGGGAATGAGATCAGACATCGCCTATAACCCCTCATCCTGTTTTCCGGCCGAGGCCAGATTGTTGTAGATGGAGATCATGACGGCCATGACCGTAATCCCCACGCCGATCTCGACACCTAAGATCCCGTGTGAACGGGCCATGATCTCATCTGCAAAAAGAATCACGGAGAGATTGCCGTAATCCAGGAATGCGGCTCCTAACATGACGCACACGGCCCCGATTCCAGCGTATATGAATACGCCGACGGCCATGAGGAGGTTGTCGACTTTTTCGCTGATGCGGGCAATGGCGGTCCGCATGTTGTGGGAAATGGCGATCAGAATGATGCTGGCGCCCAGGATGACCCCCCCCTGAAAACCGCCTCCGGGGCTGTGGTGACCATGGGCGATGACATAGAGGGCAAAGAGCTGGATAAAAGGGGCCAGTATCCGGCAGACGGTCTTGATGACCAGGTCATAGGGGGTCCACAGGGTGTCGATTCTTTCGAACTCCCTGGATTTGTTCGGGAGCCTTCCACCCTTGATGTGAAGGGTAATTTCGGTGGCAATGTGTCGGTAATAGCGGTCCTCCGGCTTCTGCCTGAATATCCTCAGGAGTACGAAACAGCCGATACCGGCGCAGAAGATGACAGTCGTTTCAAACATGGTGTCAAAGCCCCGGTAATCGGCTAACACTGCCGTGACGATGTTGGGGACGGCAGTCTCTTCCGTGGCCTTCTGAAGATACCGGGGGGACACATGGGTGCTGGCGGGCGAGTCAGGCGCTCCCCACGGGGGAAAATCTTGGGTGGCATAGAGAAGGAGCCCCCCGGTCAATAGAACGATGATAAGTCCTGCCGCCTTCAATCTCGAGTCCTCCGGGTCGTGCGGAATACGGCCGCTACAAAAAAGACGGTGCTCACCCCGGCCCCGACAGACGCCTCTGTGAAGGCCACGTCCACAGCCGCCATGATGGCCCAGAGGAGGCACATGAGAAAACTGTAGGCCCCGAACAGGATGGCGCAACCGAGTAGATCTTTTACTGAGATGGCGGCAATGGCGGTAAAGATGACCAGTGTCAGAATCGCAAGGTCCAGTTGCCAGATCATGAGGAGGTCCTCTTGGAAGTGACTAAAGTGACTAAAGTGAGCTAAAGTGCCTAAAGTGAGCTAAAGTGACTAAAGTGAGCTAAAGTGACTGAAGTTACGAGTGCCTGAAATTGCAGGCGCCTGAAGCCTTGGATTAGATTTCGTGTTCTTCATTCGACGTTGGATGTTCGACGTTCATTTCTTCTCCTTTGTCCAGGGCTTGAGGCCGGCCCTGACGCCTGCATCGACAATGGCATGGGTGGCCGTAGGGCTCAGGACAAAGACGAAGAGCACAATCAACATTATTTTCAGGCTGGTAATAAGCTGGTTCCATGTGAAATCATGAAGGTTGAACAGTGCCACGGCCAGTACCATGAGAAGAGATCCAAGTGTATCCATTTTGCCGGCCGGATGGAGCCGCGTGTAAAAGTCGGGGAGTCGCAAGATCCCCACTGCCCCGCCCGTAAAAAAGATCAGGCCGCTGATAAGGAGAAAAATTACAATGATGTCCAACATGAGCGCCCTCAGAGATTGATGATTATCGATTGATGATCCAGAGAACCTGACATTTGAAACTTGGAACTCATTATTTTCATTCGCGAACCCAATAAACCCGACAAAAACCGCAATTGCCGTTATGACGACTCTTCGTAAAGGCCCTTCTTTTTCTGAAAATACCTGGACGCAGCCAATACGGCCGTGAAATTGAGAAGGGCATAGGCCAGGGCGATGTCCACGAACATATCCACTCTGCCGTAGATCAGACCGATCAGCAAAAGGAGGATGACCGTCTTGCTTCCGATGGCATTGACGCCGATCAGACGATCCAGGACCGTGGGGCCGAAGATGGCGCGATACAGCGATGCAATCATCAACAGACAGAGATATAGACCCGTATAGAGAAAGACGTTCGACATCAGACCTCCTTGAATGCCCTGATGATCCGGGCCTCCATTTCCCCCGGAAGGGGTTCTCCCGATTTCCTGTCGATAGCATGGACCTGGAAATCTCCATCCACGGATACATAAACAGTGATGGTGCCCGGCGTCAGGGTAATGGAGTTGGCGAAGATAACCAGGGGAAGTTCTTCTTTGAGCCTGCTTTGGAATCGGATGATACTCGGATCGATGAGATCCATCATCCTGGGGTGAAATACCAGATACAGGATATGGAAATTGGCCATGAGAACCTGATAAAGCAGCCACGGCACATATAGGGCGACCCTGAAGCCGAGCCGGATCAGCCCCGTTTTCCTCGTCCCCGGAAAGAGAAGATCGCCGGAAAAATAGGTGACCATGAGACATGAGATGACCCCTAAGGTGATGTGGAAGGAGTCAAACTGGCCGGAAAGAATGAGCCAGAGGAAGAACAGAATGAAGAAGGTCAGGATGCGGGGAAGAATCTCAAGGCCAGGCCGGTGGGACCGGGCAGCTCCGGATGCAGAGGCCTTTCGCCGTGGGCGACGGGGGGTGTCTATCTGGGCATGGACCTCCAAGTATCCGCTCCTTTCAAGAGATTCCTTGAGAACAGCTACTCCTGCACATGCTCGATGCCCGGTCCTTGATGACCCGAAAGGAGGCGTGACCAAAACCGGACATTCACGTCCATAACAGCGTATAACAATTAAGAGGCAGGGAGTCTGATGAAAAAGGTCGTTCCTTCTCCTGCTTCGCTTTTAAAAGCCAGACTACCTCCCAGTTTACCGATGATGTTCCGGCAGATGGGAAGGCCGAGGCCCGTCCCTTTGCCACGGGGTTTGGTGGTAAAAAAAAGATCGTACATCCGTTTCTGATTTTCTTCGGAAATGCCGATGCCATTGTCGGAAATCCTGATCTCGATCATGGATTCATCACGCACGGTTTCAATCTGGATCCGCCCCCCCGTCTCCTTCTTTTCCTTAACGGCATAGACAGCATTTGACATGAGATTGACCAGGACTTGTTCCAGCAGCTGCTTGTCTGAATCCATCAGGAGCGGACCATCCATAAGATTCAGCACTACCTCGATCTCCTTATATTTCAGATCGGGATGCAAAAAAGAAGCGGTTTCTTCCAGGAGCTGGTGGATGTCTATGGATGTCTTCGAAGGCCCTGAATCCCTTACAAAGCTCAACACTTGATGGGTGATGCTCCGGCAGCGTCTCGTCTGTTCCCTGATATGCTGCACGGCTGTTTCTATCTCTTCTCGATCTTCAGGATTGAGTCCCTTGGCGTCCGCTGCCACCGCTTCGATCCAACCTGCAATTTCACCGATAACCGCAATCGGATTATTGATCTCATGGATGATGCCCGATGATGTCCGGCCGATTTCGGCCAGCCTGTCGACCCGTATGAGATCCTCCTGAATCTCTTTCCACTGGGTGATGTCCCGACAAACCCCTACGGTTCCGACGGGTTGTCCTTGAGTATTGGTAAGGGCGTTCAGAGAGACCTCGCAGTAGATGGTGCGGCCGGTCTTGTGCTGAAATGGAAACTCCGGACGGATAGCGCTCCCCTCCTTTTGAGAAACGGCCGCCAGTCTGTCAAATTCCGATGGGTCAACAGCCAGCTCCCTGACGGCTCTACCTGCGATCTCCGCCCAGGAGTAACCCAGTGCCTTTTCTCCCCCGCTGCTGAATGAGACCAGGATGCCGTCGAGATCCGTGGCGAAAATCATATCATCGATGTTCTGCAGGAGGAACTGCAAATACTTCCTCATCTGCAGAAGTTCCCTTTTATGTATCGAGACCTCCTGTGTAGTTTCATTTGAAAGGCAGCAGAAAGGGTCAGTCAATTCCATAGATCTTTCGCACTTTGTTCATCGCCTTCTTAATCCCTCTAGCCCCAAGGCCGGACCGGTAAATATTTTCAACTTCCTCTCGGAATTTGGCGTTCTGCAACTGTACCTTTGTCTCGTATGCTTCTCGAATGGTTTCCACCAGATTTTCGTATTCGATCGGTTTGAGGAGATATTTGAAGGCATCGTGCTTGCCGCTTTCAAGAGCGGAATCGAGGGTCCCGTGGCCCGTGAGGACAATGCTCTGGAGGAATGGCTGGATCTTCTTCAGTCTCTTCTGTGTCTCAACACCATCCATCCCCGGCATTTTAAGATCGACGACAGCCACATCAAAGTCATCGTTACTGGCCACTTCGATCGCTTCCTCTCCCGAAAAAGAGGCCTTAACAGTGAATCCTTCCCTCAGGAGGCGTTTTGAGAGGTATTCGACAAGGGTTTCTTCATCGTCAATCAGCAACACTCTTATATCCTGTATATTGGGTTTATCATTCATGGCTGGCTCCTTGGATTGGCAAGTTTTGATACAGATGTGTTGAATAGAAGACGCTAAAATTCCTTCCATTTTGTACGCCGCAGTTCCATCCTTGTCAACCTTTTTCCGCAGGGGGCCTTCCCTCCACCCATCTGACCGCAGATCCAGGTAACCACACTTGAAAAAACAGAGGACTTGATGTAATTGTATTGGTGATCATGAAATCAGAAAAACAGTGCAGCCGCAGCGTATGGGGTACGCCTCTTGAGGTGATGGAAAATGATGAAAAAAAATCGTGTTCTTATCCTGACCCGGGATCCGGATCCCTATGTCCGCTTGATCGCAGCACTGGATCTCCCTGACCTGGATGTCAACGCCTGCAGAACACCCAGGGAGGCGGCCACTTATGTTGATTCCTGTAATATCATCCTGGGGGAGCCGAAACGGATCGTTCCGCTGATGGCCCATGCCGGATGCCTCGAGTGGATTCAGTCCGCCTTTGCAGGCGTCGAGGCGCTGGTCGCCCCTCCTCCACGTAGCGATTATGTCCTTACCCGTGTTGAGGGGATATTCGGGACGCTCATGAGCGAATATGTATTCGCTTATATCCTTGCCCTGGAACGGAACCTCTTTCAGGCCCATGAGTATCAGAAGAACAGGGAATGGTCGGATATGCCCTACCGGTCCTTGACCGGTTTGCTCCTCGGCATCTGTGGACTCGGATCGATCGGCATGGAGATTGCGCGCACCGCAGACTGTTTCGGCATGAAGGTGTGGGGATACAGACGTTCAGGGGAACCCGTTCCCGGTGTCGACCGTGTCTTCGGCCGTTCCGGGTTCACGGAATTTCTTTCAGGCCCGGATTATGTGGTGGTCACCCTTCCCCATACCATGGAAACCGTACATATTTTTGACGATACGGCGTTTCAGGCCATGAAGCCGTCGGCCGTGCTCATCAATGTGGGGAGAGGAACGGTCGTTTCGGAGCATTCGCTGGTCCGTGCCGTGACGCAACACCGGATACGGGGGGCGGTTCTCGATGTATTTGAACAGGAACCTCTCCCGAAAGAGAGCCGGCTCTGGGAGTTGCCGAATGTCTTCATTACCCCGCACCATTCCGCAATCAGTTTCCCGAAGGATGTCGTGCCGATTTTCGCTGAAAATTATCGCCGGTTTACGGCCGGCCTTCCCCTCATGCATGTGGTCGACTTCAAAAGGGGATACTAGCGTCTTTTGTCTGCAACTCCCATATGTGCGGAAAAATCCTGTCGAACCATGAAGGCCCGATCCGGCTTACGGCCCTTTTTTTCTGGTTCGCGACTGTCGAAGATAATCGGTGAAGAGGGTGAAGGTGGCCCCTGCAATGGGTCGAATCTGACTCACTCTGAATATCAGTTCACCGTGGCTGATGGGCTCCACAGTGCGAACTTCTCGAAATTTCATTAAGAAGAAGCCGGCCGAGACAAAGCGGACAAGACCCGATATCAGGAAGATCACCGGCAGGGCCGAGATCGGCGTCCACGTCCATTGCCCGAGAGAGAAGGATTCCGGCAGCTCATTTGCCACGAGACCGCCGCACAGGGAACCGAAAAAAACGCAGAGGCCGTTTATCAACCCTTGATAGGCGACGCACCGGGCCCGTTTAGCGGGAGTGACTGCGTCAAAGAGAAAATTGGCGGCCGAAAGGCTGAATCCTGCCCATATGAGCCCGGCATAGGCCTGGATGACGATCAGATATCCTGGATGGGTGGACACCAGCCAGAGCATGGGGACGAGTCCGATCCCCCACCCGCAGAGATTGAGGATTTTTTTGTTGCCGAAACGATCGGTCAGGCCGCCCCAGTATCGGAAGGTGAGGAATTGAGCGATGGTAGCCACTGCAGTCACAATGGTGAATTGAAGATATGAAAAACCCAGGTCCCTGAGCATATACAGGGCGAAATAGGGACCTGAAAAGGAAACGCCGAAATTGACCGCCCCCACAAAAAATACGAACTTGGCAAAATTGGAACGGGGTGAACGCCTTATAAATTGCCGGAAGGTGAATACCTGTTCCGGCGAGAGATGGAAAGCGGGATCCGCATACCTGGCAAGCCACCGCACTGAGTTCAACTTGGCTGTCAATGCTGCGAAAAAGATGATCAGATATCCCCACGCGACCTGATTCTGTCCGGAAAACATCTGCAGAATCCCGCCGGCAGCGATAAGCGCGAGAAAGGTGCTCATGCCGCTGAATCGGTTTCGGTTTCCGAAAAACCTTCCCCTGATGTCTGAAGGCACCAGATCGCCTATCAGGCTGTTCCAAACCGGCACAACCGCCCCGTTGGCTCCATGATAAAGGATCGCCAGGGCGATAAGGAGCCAGACCGTCATCTCTCCTCTTTTAAAGGCAAAGGGGAGAAGCGAGATCGGGAGCCAAACAAGCCCCTGGAAAAGAGCCCCTGCCACAATGATGCGCCGACGACCCGTAAAACGGTCCATTGAGATGGCGCTTGCCCATTGCATTACGGCCCCTAAGAGTTGTGGAAGGCTGGCCAGAATGCCCACTTGAAGCGTGGTGGCCTGTAAGTATATGCCAAAAGGTCCCAGATAGATTTCGCCCGCCCCCAGCATGACCGCATGGGAAACCCCATCGTGCATGGAGGCCTTAAGGGAGGGGTCGGTCGGGTCGTCTCTCTTTTCCATGGCGGGTGCGGCGTTCATGTGTTTTTTACTCCCTGGGAATGACCAGCCATCGGCTGTACCCGGAGGATTCCAGGGGCGCAAGAGGTGAATTACTTCCGGTAAGGTCTTCCATAAGCGCCGGAAAATACCCTTTCGTAGAGAAGCGCTTCTCCTGGATGGGGCACCGCTTTTTCGGCCGGATAACCGATGGCGATCATGGCCTCCACCTGCAGATGACCGGGGATGTCCAGGATCTCGGAAATGTACGCCCCCGCGGGCTTATTCTCATTGTGCATCCTGTCCCTGATCTGTATCCAACAGCTTCCCAGACCTAAGGATTCGGCTGCCAGATGGATGAAGATGGCGGCAATAGACGCGTCTTCGATCCATACAGTGCTTTTTTCGGGGTCTGCGCAGACGATTATCGCCAACGGCGCATTTTTCAGGAAGGCGGCCCCGTGGGGTTTGGCCGCGGAAAGCCTCTCGAGGACCTCCGGATCGGTGACAATGACAAACTCCCACGGGGTGTTCCCCATGGAAGACGGGGATCGAAGGGCCGCCTCAACCAGCAGGTCCAGCTTTTCGGCCTCCACCGGTTCTTGGGTATATCTTCTAATGCTCCGGCGTTTTCGAATAAGGGAAAGAAACATGGTGAAACTCCTTAATCTTATGTGCGTTTAGAATCTTAACGTCTCCCCGCCCTGGTGAGAAACACTTCGACTTGTGAGGTCCACTGGCCTCTCCGGCAGGCGGTTATTCGGCCGCTCTGGGGATTTCTTGGATAATTTAGATAATGACCCTACCAAGGTCAATATCAAAAATCAAGTCGGTGAGGGACACCCAGGATTTTTAGTTGGCGGTATTTGAGCCACAAGAGGTATGGATGGAAGGCAAAAGACATTGGTAGAAATGAAAAACGTTTTTTTGGGGAATCCTAAGGGAATTTTCTTGCCTGAGACCGAAAGGGCCTGGTATGCTTGTAATTAGTGCCTGAACGAAAATCACGCCTTGGCGTGATTCAGGCACTATTGAATATTCAAGAATTGAAAATTGAAAATTGATGGAACAAAATCAACATTAACAGAACCTCTTCTCATATTTCACCGTTTCTTGATTTTCCGGGTTTCCGTTCGGGTACTAATTATGAACCCCAAGGCGGCCTGACAGCCGCAGCCAAAAAGGCATGGGTGCAAAGCCCGAAGATTTTCAGAGACCCCCACGCGCTGACTGATAAGGCGCCAACTTCTCTGCATGGTGTCCCGCAAGGCGGGATTACAAACAAAGTCTCTAAACAGTTATGGAGGAGAAAGGCATGAAAATCCCCTGTTATGTTACTGAGGAGGAGGTAAAACGGGTCTGCAAGGAGGTCAAGATCAGTGATTGGACTCAAAAGAAGGAGTCCAAAGTCTCGTTAAAGGAGGCAAAGATCATCCTTTCGGAAATAAACCCACGCAAGATGGCGATCGATCCCAAAGAGTTCCAGGCAGGCCTTGAGGTGGAACTGGAGCACGGGATGCGGTTTACGGATGCCAATGTGACCAACAATCATCCCCTGCTCACCGGGCTCATCGTGCTTGCCCACCTCAAGGAGTCCTTGGACTATTACAAGCTCCTGGAAGTCGCAGAGCTGGAGGGGGACCTTCTCAGGGCGGTGGCCCAAGGTCGGTCGAAGAAAATCCGCGAATACTATTCACGGCTTGCAAAGGCCAGAATTGCGCTCAGAAAAGCCGAATTGGAAAGGCTGGAATGAAAGTCTGTAAGAGACACTTTTTGAGATGATGTGGGCTTCAGCCATATATATCTGTCCGGTGAGGGGATTGGCGGACCTTGAACCGCCTCATCCGGTCTATTTGGGCCGGACCGCCGGGATTGCCCGAAGTCTTGGTTTGGATCGTCTGATGATTCCGGTATTAGAGGAATCTTTATTGAGAGCGAACCGGCATAAAGTACGATTTCTGGATGGACTCATTCAGGGGTTGGACCAGGTCGAGGATGCAGGGATCAAGGTCTGGCTGTTGGCCCCGGCTCAGCGGATTCTGGGCGTGGAATGGGTGGCGCCCTATCTGGTAAGGGGATCTCTGGATTCAAGGAGCACCCCGGTATTTGTTGATGGCGCCATGAGACCCCTGCGTCCTTTTACGTGGTGGGCCGATCCTTCCATTGTCAGGAAACGGCTCGAATGTTTTCGGGAACTGGTGGCTGCTATTGGTGGACATCCTGCATTGGCCGGGTGGGTCATCATGGACCGCATTGTTGAATGGTCGAAACCCGAGTCTCAATCAGCGGATTTGATCCTGAAATCCTATTGCGCCGAGATCAGAGCCCACGATGAAGCCGGAGAGATATGTCTCAGCCTTGATATGTCCGGGCTTCTGTATCCCCAATTGATTCGAATGCTGGCCCGGCAGGTGGATGCGCTATATCTGAGAGGGATGGACGCCGATTTCAAGGAATGGAAGCGGCGTGATGATCTGACAGAAGAAGTATCACTGGCATCCTACCTCTGTTCAATGGCACACTGGCTGTTTGGAAAACAGGTCTCCCCGGAGATCGGCTGGGCCATGATGTCGGATATGGACGTCCGGGAAGAAACCCTTGCGTCGGTTTCGGTCTTCGGACGCCAGGGAGGGGCAGGCCTGACATGGCTCAATCTGATAGACCCGGAAAAGCACCTCCATTCCCGGCCGCCTTGGAATGTGCAGCCCGGATATGAAAAAACAGGGTTGCTGGATTGGGGGGGAGAGCCGAAGAAGGGGGTTGAGGCCCTTATTAAAGAGATCCGATCCAACCCGCACCAAAGTAGTGCCATCGATTTTATCGATATCGATCAGCAGGAGTATCTGACCGATCCCGCGACCCATCTCCGCAGGCTGTGGGACCACTTCCGGGAAGCTACGGGGTAGTCGCCGTGCTTCGTTGAGATCGCGGGCGCGCTCCTGCTCCTCACGGGAATCCATGAGCGTACCGCAATGTGAAGTCAATAAAGTTGGGATGTATGGGATTTACAGAGATCCATCCAACACGTCGGCGACAGGTTGCTTGCAGGCCCGGCACCGCTGGGCCCCCCTGAAGAGAGGTTCGCCGCAGGAAGGGCAGTGATATCGTTCACATTCAGCCCGTGCCCACTCAACACTCCCCTTTTCGTCGCCCTGTTCGGCCACCTTTTCACGCCACAAGGGAATGGCCCGTTTCATGACCCGGACGCCGGTGGCAAACGCGAAGTTCTCGATCATGCTGCACGGCCACTCTTGGCATTGATGACACGAGTAAAATCCTTTTGATCGTACGCAATCCCGTATGGTGCACTGGGTGCAAAAGCCGTACAGCATTTCCGGCGGATCCGGTTGCATGCAGCCGAGGCATTTGGTCTTCTCCGGCGGTGTCCCGTACAGGTTTCCCATGACGGTCCTGAATTTCTCGTTCCTGTCTCTTGTGGAGATGTAGACGCCGCACGTCCCGCAATACAGACCACACGGGGCCATCAGATTCCTGTTGGCCAATTCTTCCTCGGTCCAGCCTTTCATCAGGGGGTCTCCTTGTCTTGCGCATCGGGAAGGGACGGTGAAGGGGTCTCGGCGCAGTCCGTGGGGTCTCCTGCCAGTTTTGACAGGGCATGATCCAGGGCAGGGAGCACCACGGAAAGGTTCTCTTCAGCCCCGCGGGGGCTGCCGGGGAGATTGATGATGAGAGAGGCCTTTCTGACCCCGACCATGGCCCGGGAAATCATGGCATGGGGGGTCTTTTTGAGGCTTTCCGCACGCATGGCCTCTGCCATCCCCGGCACCTGGTAATCGATTACCTGTTCCATGGCCTGGGGGGTTACATCAGTGGGGCTGAGCCCGGTGCCGCCGGAAGTGACGATCAGGGAGAGTCGGTCTACGTCCGTCCATCTGACAAGGATATCCGCAATCTTCTGGCGTTCGTCGGGGACAATGTCCCGGTTTACGACATCAAAACCATGGCCCACCAGAATGCGGAGGACGGTCTTCCCGCTCTCATCCTCGCGACGCCCCCTGGCCCCCTTGTCGCTGATGGTCAGGATCCCTGCCCTGATCTTCTTGTCCATGATCCCTGCCCTGATCTTCTTGTCCATGATCCCTGCCTAATCCTCTTCGTTGGCCGCAGCGATAACCTTTTCTGCCAACTGGGCGGGCATTTCTTCGTAATGAGAATGCTCCATGCGGAATGTCCCCCGGCCCCCGGACAGGGCATTCAAATCCAGTGCATACTTGAGGACCTCGGACATGGGCACCTGGGCCTTGATAATCTGATATTTACCTTGGGAATCCATCCCAAGGACCCTTCCCCTCCGTCCGTTGAGATCCCCCATAACATCGCCCATAACATCCTCAGGCACGGTAATTTCCATCTTCATGATGGGCTCCAAAAGGATCGGGTTTGCCAGCTGTACGGCCTTTTTCAGACACATGCTCGCTGCGATCTTGAAGGCCATTTCCGAGGAATCCACTTCATGGGATTTTCCATCGTAGAAACGCACCTTCAAATCCACCACCGGATAACCTGCCAGTGTGCCGCTCGTGAGCGCTTCATGCAGGCCCTTTTCAACTGCCGGGACAAAGTTCCGGGGCACGTTCATCCCTGTCAGGGCCTCATCAAACTCAAAGCCCGTATCCGGTTCCAATGGAGAGACATCGAAATGGACCTCGGCAAACTGCCCTCTGCCGCCGGACTGTTTCTTGTGCCGGTAGACGACCCCGTTCGCCGGCTTTTTGATCGTCTCTCTGTAAGGCACCCTCACCGGCTTCAGATTGACCTCAACGCCGAACTTCCTTGCCAATCGTTCGCAGGCGGTTTCCAAATGTATTTGCCCCGTCCCAGACAGGATCACCGCGGCTGAGGCCTGATCTCTGTCCAGTTTAAGGGTGGGATCTTCTTCAAGGAGTTTGGCAAAAGAGCCAAAGACCTTATCCTCGGTTCCCTTGACCTTTGCCTCCACCGCATAGGAGATGACCGCCGGGAGCCCCTGGGTGGGCGTATAAATAACGGGATCGCCGGCAGAACAGAGGGTATCTCCGGTGGTGGTTTCCTTGAGTTTGGCAACGGCGACAATATCCCCGGGGCCGGCCGATTCAATGGGGTGTTGCTTCTTGCCCTGGAGTATGAGGATCTGTCCCAGTTTTTCTTTGATCTCCTTATTTGCATTGTACACGGTGGAATCGGATTCGACCGTACCGGAGAAGACCCGCATGAGGGTGAGTTTGCCTGCAAAGGGGTCTGCAACCGTCTTGAAGACAAGGGCCGAAAAAGGGGCATCCACAGCCGGGATCCGTTCGATAGTCTCTTCTTTTCCCGGTACAGAGCCCTCCTTAGGCGGTCTCTCCAGGGGCGAGGGGATCCCCTGGACAATCAAGTCCATCAACTGTGGGACACCTATGTTCGGCAGGGCGGCGCCGCAGACAATCGGGATGACCGCACCGGATTTGATCCCCTGAATGAGGGTTGCTTCGACCTCCTGGTCTGACAAGGTCTCTCCTTCCAGGTATTTTTCCATGAGATCGTCGTTCACCTCTACAATATTTTCAATCATTGTCTCCCGCCATTCAGCGACAATTTCCTCCATATCAGAAGGGATGTCAGCAGCATCGGATTTGCCGCTCCCATCTTTGGCAAAGACAACTGCCTTCTTCCTGACGAGATCGACCACTCCCGAAAAGTTCGCTTCTGCCCCAATCGGCAGGAAGAGGGGGGTTGTTTTGATCTCAAAAACACGGGATATGTCTTCAACGACTTTGAAGAAATCAGCCCGCTCCCTATCCATTTTGTTGACAAAGATGATCCTTGGGAGTCGCTGCTCATCTGCAAAGGCCCATACCTTTTCCGTACCGACCTTCACACCTGCGGTGGCGTCAATAACGACGACGGCGCCGTCGGCCGCCTGAAGGGAAAATTTGGTGTCGGAGAGGAAGTTGTCATCGCCCGGAGTGTCAATCACGTTAATAATATGCTTTTTCCAGGTGCAGTCGTGGAAGGCGGTGCTCAGGGTTGCCTTTCTTTTGATTTCCTCCGGCTCAAAATCAAAATGGGAGGTGCTGTCGTCTACCTTGCCGAGCCTCGTGGTTGCCTTTGCATTGAACAGGATGGCTTCAGCCAGAGAGGTTTTCCCCGAGCCCCCATGCGCGATGAGAGCGATGTTCCTCAATTGCTCACTCTTTCTTTCCATAGTCAGAAACCCTTTCGTTATATATATAATATTGGCGGTTGTAACCGTGTGGATGGGGCAATTACCGACTCTTTCGCAGGCGCCGTTGACCCCGATGGGGCATGGTCCATCCATTGAGCGCGTTATGCCGCAAAACAGGTGCATTGGTGAGGAACAAATGCCCCGGCTGCAACATCAGGCATGCCTGGGTGTCGAAACTGAGAAAAAATTAGAATTACACCAACAGTCGAATCAAAGTCAAGTCAAGAATTTAAGGGGTATTTTTTTAATTGCCAATTTCAAGAAATATGTTATCTTAAACACTTATGTCAGCCGCAAAAGACGCGCAATAGTCACCAAAACAGGACTGCCGTACAGTAAAAACAAAGGGTTATCATAGAATCGCGAATCAGGCGTTTACAAGGTCATCAAACCGGATGGGGGTTGCCAAACGCTTTTATCCGGGAAAGGCGGAATAGACCCACCTTGCTGCTTCACGACGGAATAGCGCTTTTCGAGAGTTACCTGAGAGATCAAAAGGGATATTCTCAACATACCGTGAAGAGTTACATCACTGACCTGGGCCAGTTTTGGGAATTTTTGTCCTCAAAAGGGGTATCGTCGTCTCAAGACACCATGGGCGATATCGCCGTAGATTCCATCGATGCTTTGACAGTACGGGAATATGTGGGGAGCTTCTACGGCAGGCTTCGGCGGTCGTCGATTTCCCGCAAACTCTCTGCTGTCCGCACATTCTTCCTTTTTCTGGAAAGGCAGGGCTTAAACTCCAGGAATCCGGCAGCCGATATCGCGACACCCAAGCTGGAAAAGTATCTTCCCGCATATCTTCAGGTGGATGATGTCTTCAGATTGCTTGAACGTCCTGATCGCAAGAAGACCCTGGGCCTGAGAGATCTGGCTATCCTGGAAGTGCTGTATTCATGCGGGATCAGGGCCGGAGAGCTCCAGGGCCTCAACAGGGCCAGTGTCGATTTTGATCAACGGCTGATCAAGGTTAGAGGGAAAGGCGATCGGGAGAGGATCGTCCCGGTGGGACGTCAGGCGTTGACTGCCCTCAAGAACTACCTTCACGCGACTGTCGAAATGAGGAAAAAGGCAGGAGGAGGTCTATCGGCGCAAAGTCCCCTGTTTATTAATTTTCGGGGAGGGCGTCTTTCGGTCCGGAGCATCGGGAGAATTGTTAAACGATATGTGAAGGAAACAGGACTGACCAGTGAGATCAGCCCTCATTCCATGCGCCATACGTTTGCCACCCACCTGTTGGACGGCGGGGCCGACCTTCGTTCGGTACAGGAATTGTTGGGGCACGCAAGCCTGTCAACCACCCAAAGATACACCCATGTCAGCATGGACAGGCTCATGGCGGTGTACGATAAGGCCCATCCCAGGAGTTAACAGGAGAAGTTTTAGGTAAGGATTTACCATGACACGAGATCATTCAAATACGCTACGGGCTACAACAGTCCTTGCTGTCATAAAAGAGGGGAAATGCGTCATGGCTGCCGACGGCCAGGTTACCCTTGGAGAAACGATTATGAAACACAAGGCTTCAAAGATCCGGCGCATGTACAACGACAGTGTCCTGGTCGGATTTGCGGGGGCGGCCGCCGATGCCTTCAACTTATTCGAGCGACTGGAAGGAAAGCTGGAGGCCTACAGCGGAAACCTGGTTAGGGCCGCGGTAGAACTGGCAAAGGATTGGCGAACCGACAAAATATTACGAAAGCTGGAGGCCCTCCTGCTGGCCATGGACAGTGAACATATCCTGATAATATCCGGAACCGGGGATGTCATTGAACCGGACCAATCGGTCGCAGCGATAGGTTCGGGAGGCCCTTACGCCCTCTCCGCTGCACAGGCGTTGGTGGCACACTCCGAACTGGACCCGGCCGATATTGCCGCTGAGTCCATGAAGATCGCGGCCTCCATTTGCCTCTATACCAACGATCAGATTACGGTCTTCGAGCTGGATGCATAGATCTCCTGACCACCTCGGCGACTTCGGGTCTCTCGGACGATAGGGACCTGAACGCCTTTCCTTTGATATATTGAGGTGGGCGGGAATCAGCCGTAATTTTTTCATACGACAAAACTGTAGCCGTCCGTAAACCGCAGGGTGCGGGCGTACCAATCATGAGGTGGGAATGACAAAGGCTGTTGAAGAAGACGACCAGTTGGTGGAGGTGTTGACCCCCAGAGAGATCGTGTCTGAATTGGATAAGTACATTATCGGCCAGGACCAGGCAAAACGTTCTGTGGCCATTGCGCTTCGAAACAGGTGGCGCAGGCAGCAGGTTCCCCCGGAATTGAAGGATGAGATCGCGCCGAAAAATATTATTATGATGGGGCCCACCGGAGTAGGGAAGACAGAGATCGCCAGACGATTGGCCCGCCTCGCCAACTCGCCGTTTCTGAAGGTGGAGGCCACCAAGTTCACCGAGGTGGGTTACGTGGGCCGGGATGTGGAGTCCATGATACGGGACCTGACGGAACTCGCCGTCAACATGGCCAAGAAGGACGAGCAGGAGGTTATCAAGCCAAAGGCGAGGGAACTGGCTGAGGAAAGGTTGCTTGACATCCTTCTGCCGAAGAAGACCGAAGAGGTTCATGAGGAAGAGGAGGGGGAGAGGGAACGGATATTGGAGGTGGTCAGGTCCGATAAACCGGATCATTCAACCCGTGAAAAATTGCGCCGAATGCTCAAGAGCGGGAAGCTGGACAAGCGCTACGTGGATCTGGAGGTCGCCAACACCACCATGCCGATGGTGGAGATTTTTTCCAGCGCAGGCCTTGAAGAGATGGAATTCAATGTCAAGGAGATTTTCGAAAATATACTCCCTTCGAGAAAGAAAAAGCGGCGGGTCAAGGTCACCGAGGCCATTGAAATTCTTTTTCAGGAAGAATCCCAACGTCTTATAGACATGGATAAGGTGGTCGAAAAGGCCATCAGGATTACGGAGCAGAACGGGATTATTTTTTTGGATGAACTGGACAAGGTCGCGGGATCCGAGTCGTCCTACGGCCCGGACGTCTCCCGTGAAGGGGTTCAGCGGGACCTCCTGCCGATTGTAGAAGGGTCGACCGTTGCTACAAAATACGGGATGGTGAAGACGGACCATGTCCTGTTCATTGCAGCGGGCGCCTTCAACGTGAGCAAACCGTCTGATCTTCTGCCTGAACTCCAGGGGAGGTTTCCCATCCGGGTGGAACTGGATTCTCTTTCCATGGAAGATTTCATACGGATCCTGCTGGAGCCGAAAAATGCGCTTATCACCCAATATGAGGCCCTCCTTGCCACGGAAGGAATTGAGCTCGTATTTGAGGAACCTGCTGTCAGAGAGATTGCCAGCATGGCCAGCAAGGTAAACGAGCGTACGGAAAATATCGGTGCGCGTCGTCTCCACACGGTTATGGAAAAGCTGGTGGATGAAATATCGTTTGATGCCCCGGATATGACCGTCAAAAAGGTAAACATCAACAAAGAATATGTGACAGAAAGGCTCGCGGATATCTTAGAGGACGAGAACCTGAGCAGGTATATTCTGTAGATTCAGGATATTGAGGAATTGGGGCAATTATGAATTTCCCGAATCCCCCAATCTTTACCATATGGCAAATCTTATGAATTCAGACATAGACAGGGCCCGGGTCCTTATAGAGGCCCTCCCATACATCCGGCGTTTCAACGGGGCCACCATTGTTGTCAAATACGGCGGTCACGCCATGGTGGATGCACAGTTGAAACACGATTTTGCGCTGGATATCATCCTGATGAAATATGTGGGGATGAACCCTGTGGTGGTCCATGGGGGAGGGCCCCAGATAGGCGATTTCCTGAAAAGGCTCTCCATAGAATCCGAATTTGTGGACGGGATGAGGGTTACGGACCGGCAGACCATGGACGTGGTGGAGATGGTCCTGGTGGGCAAGGTTAACAAGGAGATCGTCACGTTGATTAACCATAACGGTGGGAGCGCCGTGGGTCTGTCAGGGAAAGATGGGAACCTTGTCTGTGCCAGGAAAATGAAATATCTCAAGAGCCGGGGAGAGGATCAGGCGCCTGAGATCATCGATATGGGAATGGTGGGTGAGATTACGGCGATTAATACCGGTATCCTGTTCAGCATCATGCAAGGTGAGTTCATCCCGGTCATTGCGCCGGTGGGCATGGGTGATGAAGGGGAAACGTATAATATCAATGCAGACCTGGTGGCAGGTGCAATCGCGTCATCCCTCAATGCCAGGAAACTCATTTTACTCACAGATACCGAAGGGGTACTGGATAGGAATAAGACGTTGATATCAAGCCTGAAGGCCGATGAGGCCCGCACGTTGATGGGGGACGGGACTATCGTCGGGGGGATGATTCCCAAGGTGAATTGTTGTCTGAACGCCCTAACCAGCGGCGTCGGTAAGACCCACATCATCGACGGACGCGCGCCTCACGCCATCCTGTTGGAAATTCTTACTAAAGTAGGCGTCGGGACGGAGATCCTGGCATGATTGGGAAAACTTCGACAGCTTTGAAAGAGGAAGACGTGAATGAACGATATAAGAGAAGACGGATCAACCATGGAACTGGCAGACAAATACATGTTTCGGACCTACGGCCGATTTCCGATCGTGCTGGTGAAAGGGGAAGGATGCCGGGTCTGGGACGAGGATGGTAAGGAATATCTGGATTTTGTGGGCGGGATTGCCGTCTGCGCCCTGGGACACAGCTCGCCTCTGGTGACCCGTGTTCTGGAGGAACAGTCAAAAAAACTGGTCCATGTGTCTAATCTTTATTATACGCGACCTCAGGTGGAACTGGCGCAACTCCTGGTGGAGAACTCCTTTGCCGACCGGGTGTTTTTCTGCAACAGCGGGGCCGAGGCGAACGAGGCAGCCTTGAAACTGGCACGCCGTTATGCCCATGAAAAGTCCGGATCAAACCGCCATGGAATCGTTTCAATGATCAATTCGTTCCACGGCCGGACCATGGCGACCCTTTCGGCGACCGGCCAGACCAAGATCCAGGCCGGTTACGATCCCCTGCTTGAGGGATTCCGGTTCGTCCCATTCAATGATATGGAGGCCCTTGAACAGGCCGTGGATCCTTCTGTATGCGCGGTCATGCTCGAGCCGATCCAGGGAGAGGGGGGCGTTGTTTGCCCGGATCCTGAGTATCTCAATGGGGTCAGGAAGCTGTGCAGTGAGCGGGGGGTGCTGTTGATCTTTGATGAGGTTCAGGTGGGAATGGGAAGGACCGGGAGACTGTTCGCCCACGAACATTACGGCGTTACGCCTGATATCATGACACTCGCAAAGGCACTTGGGAACGGGGTTCCGATCGGCGCCATGCTTGCCACTGAGGAGCTGAGCCCGGCCTTCGGGCCTGGAAGCCATGCCACCACCTTTGGCGGGACGCCCCTTTTGACAGCCGTCTCAAAGGCCGTGGTGAGCAGCCTTTTGGAGGACGGATGGATCTCCCATGCAGAAAAAACAGGCGCTTATTTCAAAGAAAGGCTGGAGGGCCTCGGCCGGAAATATGATTTTGTTCAGGAGGTCAGGGGTCTGGGCCTGATCATCGGCATGGAGCTGAAACGACCCGGCGCGCCGGTGGTGGAGGCATGTCTGAAAAGCGGATTTTTGATCAATTGCGCCCAGGAAAAGGTGCTCCGTTTCGTCCCGCCACTGATCGTGCAGGAGGATGAGGTGGACCGATTGATCGAAGCGCTTGACAGGATATTTGAAGGGATGGAAGACTGAAAGATTCGGGAATTCAGGAATTCGAAAATTTCGGGATTGAGGTTTAACGGGGAATCGGAGCCAGGGAAGAAAACCAGGACAACCCTATTTCTTTGATAAGATCTCCGTGTCCCTGTGTCTCTGTGTGAGATCTTTTTGGGGTTGCGGCTGTTTCGCGTTAGTGCGGAATCCTGTGGAATGGATATCAATAGAGGCTTTGACAACATCAACGGACGGAGAAGTGAATTGAGCGAAGAGATCAAGAAAATCGTCTTGGCATATTCCGGAGGATTGGATACCTCCGTCATCCTGACCTGGCTTAAAGAGACCTATGGCTGCCCTGTGGTGGCATATGCCGCGGACCTGGGGCAGGGCGACGAGGTGGAAGGCATTAGAGAGAAGGCCTTGAGCACCGGGGCCGATGATGTGGTGGTGGATGACCTGAAGGAGGAATTCGTACGGGATTTTGTATGGCCTGCGCTGCGGGCAAACGCGGTGTATGAATCGACCTATCTGTTAGGGACCTCACTGGCACGACCGCTTATTGCACGTGGTCAGGTAGAGGTAGCCAGGCGTGTGGGGGCCGATGCGGTCAGTCACGGCGCCACAGGAAAGGGGAACGACCAGGTGAGGTTCGAACTGGCGTTTATGGCGCTCGAGCCGGGTTTCAAGATCATTGCGCCGTGGCGTATATGGGATTTCAAGGGACGGGAAGACCTCATGGCGTATGCCCGGTCCAGAAATATCCCGGTGCCGGTAACCAAAAAAAAGCCCTATTCCAGCGACCGGAATCTGCTGCACATCAGCTTTGAAGGCGGGATATTGGAAGATACATGGGCTGAGCCGCCTGAAGATATGTTTGTGCTCTCGGTTTCGCCCGAGAACGCGCCCGACCTGGCGGAGTATGTGGAGATCGCGTTTGACAAAGGAAACCCGGTCTCTGTGAACGGCGAGACCCTGTCGCCTGCCGGGCTCCTGGCACGCCTGAATGAACTGGGAGGCAAAAACGGCATCGGCCGCATCGATATGGTGGAGAATCGGTATGTGGGGATGAAGTCTCGGGGGGTTTATGAAACACCAGGGGGCACCATCCTCAGAAAGGCCCATATTGCCATGGAATCCATTACTGTGGATCGGGAAGTGATGCATATCCGGGACGGGCTGATTCCGAGATATTCAGACATGATCTACAATGGATACTGGTTCTCCCCTGAAAGAGAAATGCTCCAGGCCCTGGTCGACGAATCGCAGAAAAATGTCACCGGCGTGGTGCGATTGAAGCTCTATAAAGGGAATTGCATGGTGGTCGGAAGGATGTCGTCACTGTCCCTGTATGATCCTGATTTTGCCACCTTTGAAGAAGATGAGGTCTACAGACAGGCGGATGCCGAAGGATTCATACGACTGAACGGTCTTCGGCTCAAGATCGCGCAGCTTCTGAAGCGCAAGTCATGAGAGAAAGCAAATCTGATGTCGAGCATGCCATGAGGATCTTTTGTCCCGCTGAATGGGGATGCAATTGAATCTCAAAAAGGATTTTCCATGACAAAAAAACTATGGGGGGGGCGTTTCAAGCAGGATACAGATGCCCTGGTGAATCGATTCAATGCGTCGATCGAATTTGATCGTCGTCTTTACTCCTATGACATTCGGGGGAGCATTGCGCACTGCCGGATGCTGGCGGCACAGGGGATCATCAAAGATGAAGAGTCCACCCGGATTGTGGAGGCCCTCGGAAAGATCCAGCGTGAGTTGGACCATGGAGAGTTTTCTTTTGAAGACGATTACGAGGACATCCACGGCCTCGTGGAAAAGGCCCTTGTCCAAAAAATCGGGGCCTTGGGGGAAAAGATCCACACCGGAAGAAGCCGCAATGATCAGGTCGCCCTTGATGTGCGGCTCTATGTAAGGGATGTGAGCGAGGGCGTCATTGAACTGATTAAAGAGAACCAGCGGGCCCTGGTGAAGCTGTCTGAGGAAAGTCTGGATATCATCATGCCCGGATACACTCACCTGCAGAGGGCCCAGCCTGTGCTCCTGTCTCATCATCTCCTAGCCTACTATGAGATGTTCGGGAGGGACCGTGAGCGGTTTATTGAAAGCCTCGAACGGGCAAATGTCATGCCCCTGGGAAGCGCCGCCCTGGCCGGTTCCACCTTTAACCTGGACAGGGAAATGGTTGCGAGGGAACTGGGGTTTGATCATATCTCTCGAAACAGTATGGATGCGGTCAGCGACAGGGACTTTGTCCTGGAATTTCTCTTCAATGCCTCGGTCCTGATGATGCACATGAGCCGGTTGAGCGAAGAACTGGTGATCTGGTCAAGCCAGGAATATGGATTTGTCCGCATTTCCGACGCGTTCTGTACGGGCAGCAGTATCATGCCGCAGAAAAAGAATCCGGATCTGCCGGAACTGATCCGGGGAAAAACCGGCCGTGTATATGGCCATCTCATGTCCCTGCTGACCACCATGAAGGGTCTTCCCCTCACCTATAACAAAGACATGCAGGAAGACAAGGAGGCCTTGTTTGATGCCTTCGATACCGTGCACATCTGTCTTGAGGTGATGTGTCGGCTTCTGGGAGAGATCACCTTCAACAAAGAACGATTAAATGAGGCCATACACAGCGGTTTTCTGGTGGCGACGGATTTGGCGGATTATCTGGTGCGAAAGGGGATTACCTTCCGACAGGCCCACGAGACCGTGGGGAAAATGGTGCTCCTTGCCGTGGAGGAGAAAAAGGAACTCCATGAACTCACGCTCAGCGATATGAAAGGATTTGCGAGGCAGATCGACGAGGATGTTTACGAATGGCTGGATCCGCTGTTGTCCCCGGCGAGAAGGAACAGCCCGGGCGGAACCAGCCCGGACAGGGTCAAGATAGAGATTGACGGGGCAAAGCGAGAGCTGGGAATGGATAATGAAAAGGGATTCGAACGGACCTAACCCCTATGAAAGAGGGCCGGCCACCCTGAACCGAATACCGGCGATTTTACTGCTCTCATTACTTTTGACAGTTCTATCAGCACTCTTTCCTGCGTGCGGAAAGAAGGGTCCTCCTTTTCTCCCGGAGAAGAAGCTTGCGGCCAGGGTGGATGGATTGACCGGAACGTGGGTGGATGGACGGATCAGGCTGGAGGGAACCCTGGAGGCCGCCGATAAGGGAGCTGATATCGCCGGTTGCAGGATTTATCATGCGTGGTATCCTCAGGACCGTCCGCCCTGTGAGGGGTGCCCCATCGAGATGACGGCTTTTACAGATACCGTGGAAACCACTATCTCAGGGAACCGTTTCACCTGTGATATTTCCATCCCGGAAAAAAAGGGGATATGGTTTTTTGAAGTTCGTCTGATCGGCAGCCGGGACGCTGTAGGTCCCCCATCGGAAAGGATCAGAGTGCAGATTGAAAATTGATCATTGAGGATTGCCCATGGGGCGGAGGTGCCCTCTGAACCCATTCCTTCAATATTGAGTTTTCAATCGAGGGTCGTGGAGCCGGATGCGCTGGGTGAGTCAAGCGCGATCCAGCGTGCCCTTTTCTCATGGAGAAATGGGCGTTTGTCATCAATTTTCAATTGCCGATATATTCAGATGCATCACTTTCAGTACAGAAACAACGCATTATATGGTGAAGACGTGCCTGTGGCAGATATTGCGCGGCAAGTGGGCACCCCGTTCTACCTCTATTCCCATGCCACTCTGACGCGACACTTCAAGGCCTTTGACGGGGCATTCAGCGGCATGAAGCACCTGACCTGCTTTTCCATGAAGTCCAATTCCAATATGGCCATCCTGAGGCTCTTCGCACAGTTGGGAGGCGGCGTCGATATCGTATCGGGGGGAGAGCTGTACCGGGCCTTGAAGGCAGGGGTGGACCCCTCAAGAATTGTCTATTCAGGCGTGGGGAAAGGGACTTCCGATCTCGAATATGCGCTGAAATCGGACATCCTCATGTTCAATGTGGAGTCCGCCCAGGAGATCCGGACGCTCAATGAGATCGCTGAACGGGTCGGCAAGAGGGCGAGGGTGGCCATTCGGGTCAATCCGGATGTGGACCCGAAAACCCATCCCTATATCTCCACCGGCCTGAAGGAAAACAAGTTCGGCATCGATATTGACGAGGCCCTGGAGCAGTATGCGGTTGCCGACGGACTCAATGGACTGGATGTCACCGGGGTTTCCTGCCATATCGGTTCTCAGCTCACCCAGGTGAGTCCCTTTGTGGATGCCCTTCGAAAGCTCAAGGAATTCATCCAACGCCTGAGTGATATGGGTATTACGATCTCGTATCTGGACCTGGGGGGGGGCCTGGGGATCACCTATGATACAGAGACTCCGCCCCTCCCTGAGGATTATGCCCGGAAGGTCCAGGAGGAAATGGGGACCATGGATGTGACCCTGATCCTGGAACCGGGTCGTGTCATCGTGGGCAATGCCGGAATTCTGGTTGCCAAGGTCCTTTACACCAAGCCCACCCGGGAGAAGATGTTTTTTGTGGTGGATGCGGCCATGAATGATCTGATGCGGCCGAGTCTCTATCATTCGTATCATGCGATCCAGCCTGTGACGATCACCGGCCGTGAAACCATCAGGGCCGATATCGTCGGACCTGTCTGCGAGTCCGGCGATTTTCTGGCAAAAGGGAGGGATGTGGAGAGGCTTGAGCCGGGGGACCTCGTGGCGGTCATGAGTGCCGGGGCCTATGGTTTCAGTATGTCTTCCACCTACAATTCACGCCCGAGGGTCTGTGAGGTGATGGTCAAGGGAGATTGTTTTCATATCATAAGGGAGAGGGAAGGGTTTGAAGATCTAATCCGGGGGGAGCGCCTTCCCGACTTTTTGTGCGCCGATGGGGAACCGGACAGGATGAGGGGAGAGTCATGATGGCGCCGATCGAATTCTGGAAGATGAGCGGGAGCGGCAATGACTTCATCCTGATTGACAACCGGGATGGGCGTATAAGAGAAAATGACATGGCCCGGTTGGTTGAGAGGGCATGCCGGCGGCGCATATCAGTGGGCGCAGACGGCGTCATTTTTGTTGTTCCATCGGAGAGGTATGACTTTGGATGGCGCTTTTTCAATGCCGATGGCGGGGAGGTGGAAATGTGCGGCAACGGAGGGCGTTGCGTCTCCCGTTTCGCCTACATCAAGCAGATTGCGGGTGCCCAGATGACCTTTGAGACCCTGGCCGGGCCGATTTCTGCCGAGGTCAAGGGACGCAGGGTGAAGATCCTGATGCCTAAGCCCGGCCCGGCCTCCCTGAACATCGACCTGGAATTCCAGGAAGGCCGGGTAAATTGCGATTTTATCAATACAGGGGTCCCCCACGTGGTGGTGGGGGTCGAAACACTTACAGATTATCCGGTAAAGGAACAGGGAAGGCGCATTCGCCGCCACGACCGGTTTTCGCCGGAAGGAACCAATGCCAACTTCATGATGAGAATCGGGCCTGATCGCCTCCGTGTAAGGACGTACGAACGCGGGGTGGAAGATGAGACCCTGGCGTGTGGAACAGGAGCCATTGCATCCGCCCTGGTGGCCGCAATCCGGGGGATGGTGGACTCTCCGGTGACCGTCGAGACCCTGGGGGGTGAGGAGCTGGTTATCCATTTTGAGCGAAACGGGGATGTCTTTGAAAGGGCATGGCTCGAGGGAAATACGGCGGTCATCTATGAGGGGCGGCTCAATCCGGAGGCCCTGAACCTTTGACAAGATGCCATTTTTTTGTAAAATATGATCGGAAAGATAATCAATGGCTGGTTGTCCAAGAGCAGAAACCTGTCAGTCAAAAGCATTGCCGTACGGCCGGGAAACCCCAAATTCCAATCTCAAAATAGACGCAAAGGGAGGTTACCATGTTTAGTGGATCTATTGTCGCAATTGTGACGCCTTTTAAAAACGGGCAGGTGGATGAAGAGGCGTATCGTCAACTTATCGAGTTTCAGATTACAAACGGCACGAGCGCCATTGTACCTTGCGGTACTACCGGTGAGTCCGCCACCCTGAATGTGGAAGAACATGCCCGGGTGATCGATATCGCTCTGGAGGCCGTCAACAAGAGGGTCCCGGTGATTGCCGGGACAGGCGGAAACAGCACCAGCGAGGCCATTGAACTGACGGAACATGCCAAGAAGGTCGGAGCGGATGCCTCCTTGCAGGTAACGCCCTACTATAACAAACCCACCCAGGAAGGATTGTATCAGCACTTCAGGGCCATTGCAAAGGCGGTGCCCTTGCCCCAGGTCCTCTATAACGTGCCGGGTCGCACCGGCGTCAACATGTTGCCCGAGACAGTGGCCCGTCTGGCCGAGCTGCCCGAAGTGGTGGCGATCAAGGAGGCCTCGGGGAACATCGGTCAGATGGCTGAAATTGTCCGATTGGCAGGGGACAATATCACCCTCCTGTCCGGCGATGACAATGTGACTTTGCCGGTGCTTTCCCTGGGTGGAAAGGGAGTGATTTCCGTAGTGGCCAATATCGCGCCCAAGGATTCGGCCGATCTGATCAAGGCTTGGGAAGCGGGGAAGGTAGCGGAGGCCAAGGCCCTATTCTTCAAATTATTTCCCCTGTGTCAGGCTATGTTTTTCGAGACAAATCCGATTCCGATAAAGACTTCCCTCGCCCTGATGGGCAAAATTCAGGATGAGATGCGGCTGCCGCTCTGCCCCATGTCGCCGGGCAATCTCGATCGCCTGAAGAAGGCATTGACAGATTATGGTTTGATCTAGGCGATATTCCCTGGTGACGGCAACTTCAACAAAAGGGCGTCTTGGCCAATCGCGAGAACGGCAAAGACGCCTTTTTTAGGGCATGATATACGCTCTCATGAACCCCTGAGCCTTTGAACCCTTCACCCCTGAACCTGAAGACGATTCATGTTTCAACGTTGGTCAAAACCATACGGCTACCGTGAAGTCATGGCCATCAGCCTTCCGCTGGTGGCTTCCATGGGCTCTATCACGCTCATGCAGTTCACGGACCGCATATTCCTGGCCAATTATTCGGTGGATGCCATCGCGGCCGCGCTGCCGGCCGGAATCGCATCGTTTACATTCATCTCATTTTTTATGGGGGTGGCCAATTACACCAATGCCTTTGTGGCGCAGTATAGCGGGGCAAAGGCCTTTCACCGCATCGGCGCGGCCCTCTGGCAGGGAATTTGGTTCTCCATCCTTTCAGGGGCCTTGCTGGCCCTCCTCTATTTTGTGTCTGAGGACCTCTTCAGCCTTATCGGGCACTCCCCCGCGATTTACTCTCTCGAGGTCACCTACTTCAATATACTGACCCTGGGCGCCGGTCTTGCGGTCCTCGGTTCCACCTTGGCGTGCTTCTACACGGGCCGGGGATTGACATGGACCGTCATGCTGGTCCATATGACCGGGGCGGTCGTCAACATCCCTCTGGATTACTGCCTGATTAACGGCGCAGGGCCTTTTCCCGAGCTGGGGATCATGGGGGCGGCCATCGCCACGGTCGTGGCTTACAGCACCATCGTACTGACCCTGGGGCTCCTCATCTTCAGCAGGAAGAACCGGATCCGGTTCGGCACCTGGAAAAACAGGGGGTTCGACAGGGAGCTTTTCGGACGCCTCATGCGCTATGGCCTCCCCAGCGGCGTTCAGTTTTTTCTCGAGGTATTCGGGTTTACCTTTTTTATCCTGATGCTGGGGAGACTGGGTGACCTGGAACTGGCGGTTTCCAACATCGTGCTCTCCATCGAGGCCCTGGCGTTTCTTCCCATGGTGGGATTTCACATCGGAAACGCCACCCTGGTGGGCCAGGCCATCGGGCGCGAGCAGCCTGAGGGAGGCGTGGAAGCGACGACCAGCGCCCTCCACATTACCTTGGCCTACATGATGCCCCTTGCAGCCCTCTTCATATTCATGCCAGAGCCTCTCCTCTCCCTTTTCGAGACAGCGGGGCAACATCCGGCCCAGCACAGGGAAATCGTGGAGAAAGGTATTATCCTCATGCGATTCGTAGCGGTTTTCTGTTTTTTTGATGCACTCAATCTCATCTATTCGGGGGCAATTAAAGGAGCAGGCGATACCCGGTTCATCATGTGGACCATCGGCGGGGTCTGCATCGGGTTGATGATCCTTCCGGTATATGTGGCAGTAGAAATAGCGGGGGCCGGACTCTATACGGTCTGGACGTTCGCCACGATTTACGCCTGCGCCTTGGGGGTGGCATTCATGCTCCGCTACCGCCAGGGCAGTTGGAAGAGAATGCGCGTCATTGAGGAAGTGCCCGATCTCTCCCAGGCAGGGGCATTTCCGGGCTGAGGACTGCCGGGGATTGACAGAAGGAGGTTTATGGATATGACGGATTCGACTTTTAAAAAGGTGGGAAAATCGGAAAAGCGGATGTTCGGACCGCCCTGCCTTCTCATCTGCGGATACAGGGCCGATGAGCAGGATCAGATCCTTTCCCTGATCGAGACCTGCGGGCTTTCCGGGCACGCGGTGGTTTTCGCCGGAACAGATGATGAAGACGCGATCCTCAGAGACATGGTTCAGGCCGAATCGGGAAAGGGGAGGGGGCTCTCTTCCGGGCTTGCAAGAGCGATCATTATGTCCGGACTGACTGAAAGGGAAATCCATTTACTTCTTAGCGCCTATCGAACCCAAAACCTGACCCGGCAGCTCTGGGCCACCTTAACCCCAACCTCTGAAGGCTGGACCCTCAAGGCCTTGCTGAAAGAGATTGCCGCCGAGGCAGAGGCATTCAGGAAGAGACAGGAGGAAAAGGAGGCGGAGAAGCAATAAGGGCCCTTCTGAAAGAGGGGCAACTAAACTGGTCGCCAGGGGTTCAGGTTTCGGTTCCGCGCATACGGGATCGGCAAATTCCCCCGCCACGGGAACACCCGAGATCCTGATCTGCAATATGTTGTAAATTGCGAGACCCTTAGCGTCTTGGAGCATCATAAGGAGGAGGATATGAAACCAAAAGAATACTTCGACACGGTCAAAGGGAGGGGGATACTGGCGACCTCGGATGGCGACGGGAAGGTGGATGCCGCGGTATATTCCAGACCTCATTTCATGGAAGACGGCACCCTGGCATTCATCATGGCCGACCGGTTGACCCATCACAATCTTCAATCCAATCCCCATGCGGTGTATCTGTTTATGGAGGAAGGTGCGGGATACACGGGACAGCGTCTTTTTCTCAAGAAAATCGGAGAAGAACAAGATACCGATAGACTGTATGCGCTGCGCCGGCATAAGTCTCCGTCAAAAAGGGAGGGGGAAGGCCCCCGTTTTCTGGTTTTCTTTGAACTGGAAAAGGTCCTTCCGCTCATCGGCGCCGGAAGGGAAGAAGACACCCTGTGAGGTTAAGTGCCTAAAGTGCCTAAAGTATGAGAGCCCGGCAGGGAGTGAGGAAGTTCAAATCTGAAAGCCCAAAGCAACCCGTAACGAGTTTCATGGAATGCGATTGGGGATGGCGGGGCTAGGTCATGAGACCTGTTTCACTGTCATAGCGTCTGGAAAAGACGGCCGCCTTGCCGGAAAAGACGTTGCATCGGGTCAGGACGTGTTCAGCCACCGCCTGCCTCTGGGATACGCTGAGCTCATTGAAGGCGGAGACCCACATGGTTTCGTCCGCCATGGTGGAAAGGACGCCCCAGATCTCTTCTGCCGGCATGTCAGGACCTATCTGAAGCCCTGCGGCGGACGACGGGGCCTTGAAGAGGGTCCGGGCTTTCTGCTTCATCTGTTCAAGCCTCTGAATCAGGAACTGGGATTCCTGCTCAAATGCCTCGAAGTCGTCACATGGCCTGATGACGGGGCACACGGTTTCATGGCCGGCGACCTTCAGGCGTATGCCCAGCCGGACCGAAACCTTGCCGTCGCCTGTCTCTGCTATGGTCATCAATTCAAACATGTCTTCCATGAAGGATTCCTTCTATGTCCATGAATTACGGTATTTCAAAGGATCTGTGCATCCTGTCTGTGGGGTTACAAGGTGATGTATTTCAAATCACACAACGAAAAAAGGGGCAGCCGATTCCGGCTGACCCCCCTTATCTCTCTCTGGTAGTCCCAACGGGACTCGAACCCGTGTCTCCGCCGTGAGAGGGAAATAACACGGGATGCCAAATATATCGAAAATCCCCATTATTCTAATACTTTACAACGTATAGGCAAAAACAGCCGGTGTAAATTTTGGTGTAAAAAATACCCTTCTGGAGGCCTTTTTCGGGGCGATTTACACCAGATTTACACCACGATTTACACCACGAAATCGGCTCGAAAGAGCCAGCAAAATCCGTCGCATTGGAATCCATTTTCAAAATGCACCCGCCTCAAACATTGGTCCCAAATCCTCTTTTATTCGTTTGATGTATTTGTCTGTTACGCTGACTGCATGGTGACCCATACGGTCCCGGATGGTTTCCAGGTCCAGGCCTTCCGAGACCAATTTTGAAGCGTAATAGCGTCGCAGACCATGAAATCCAAATTGCTTTATTCCGGCTTTTTTACACAAACCCCGTATGAATTTTCGTCGGGCTGTAAACTTCTGACCATAGTTCGGATGTCTGCGGGTAACATTGCCATTCTTATCAATCCATTCAGCCCGATTTTGAAACACATAATCCGAATGTGAAAGCCGGCGCCGAAATTGATCCTGAAGAGCCTTGTATAGATTGTTGGACATGGGAATATACCGATACCGCAGCTCCCGTTTTTGATTTTTGCGACTCCCCAGGCGCAGCAACCGATTGCGAAAATCAACATCATCCGACCATGTGATCCGAAACACTTCCGACCGTCTAGGACCTGCCTCGGCCAAGGTAATTATTAAATTCCGGTCCTGCCCCGGGCCAAGGATTAAAAGCAGCTTGGCATATTCCCCTTGAGTTGGTACGGGCTGGTTGGCTCTATCCGAAGGCAATTTTTTAATGGCTTTTACCGGATTGAACTTTACACCATGGAAATCCACCGCGTAATCAAAAAATGTTGACAAGTCTTTTCTGCGATGGTTGTAGAGTTGTGCGGTCGGTTGTTTAAGGAGAATTTCGTGAAGAATCATTGCAGGCTGAACCTCATCAGCCGGAATATCCCCTACTGTTGCTATCAATTGTTTGAGCGCTAATTTTTTATTGGAATATGTCCCCTTGTGGTATTGGACTTTAACATAATCAAGGTATTTCGTGGATATTTCAAGTAGATAAGAGCCCGTGTGGGTCGTCTGCCGTTCCAATTGGTCTAATTCTTCGGCTTTGGCAGCTTCCCATGCTTTTGCGGCTTTTCTTGTCGGAAACCACTTTGAATGTCGCTTGAGGTTTCGGTAAATCTGGGCTCTGTATCCGCCCCTCTCCTTGTAGGGCATTTTTCAAACCTTCCCAAGTAAAAAGCCAATTCCCGATCTTTTTACCGCCTAATTCCGCCGCATGAATATACACATATTTTTTCGATTTTCCAAGATAATCAGCGACCTCTTTAACGGACAGTGGCCTTGGCAACTCAAAAGGATTCTGTCCTTGGTCATTGAAAGCATTTGCAGCGGCGGTTGTCAAGGGTTTCAATCTCCATCAACCTGATTATTTTGCCAATTATTCAAAATCGGTGCTCCTTGTGAATAAAAACATGTATTCATTCCAACATCAGGGTACATTGCGGCTTCAACATTAAAGCTTTCCAGCCATCATTCTTGCTGTGCAGGCGTGGGATCCCGCGGCCTTACCACCTTGGCCACCCCGCAACAATGGGCCATCCCTGAACTAAGCTATCTCACGATCATTTTCCGGAACGACTGCTCCTGGGCCTTGGGCCGCAGAGAGGTCAGTGTATCTCCGGAGGAAACCATGCTGCGGCTGCTTTTTATCCGTATCCACCGGCTCCTCAGAGGATCGGATGGAACAGAAGAGGGCCGCAAAAAAAATACTTTTGTTAATAAAATTTACAAAAAGGCGAAGTAATACATAACAAAATACTCCAAAAAGCGTATTGTGTCAAGAAAAAAACATCCGATTGCCTTACCAGATCTTCATTTTTTTCATGGCCCAGAGCTTGTCGATGGTTTGTTCATGAATCATCCTCTTCCTCCTTTCCCTGGTAATATCCCTGCCTCGGATATTATGATAGAGAGGAGATGCCGCGTCTTCAGGGAAGAGCAACGGCTGTTGATTTAGATTGTTTTTGAGAATGAACTTGACGCTTTTGTAAGAGAACCCGTTGATTGCCAGGGCACGGGTGCATGCATTTTCAAGACGCTCAGGGGTATAGTGACCAGCCAAACGGATGATGCCTAAGGAGGATCGGAACCCTTAATGGGACCAAAATCCAGCGTTCTGCCAAGAGGACAGCGGTTTCGACCTTTGCTTTCTGGGTTTGAATGGACGGGCAGGGATGACAGTGATCCCATAATGCTCTGCGAAGTCCTGGTAAGTGGGGTTGATATCCGGCTCATAGCGGCAGGATTTGGTGACGCCTGCTTTGAGGTTGTCCGGGACGATGATCTGGGGAACGCCGCCAAAGTATTCCAGGGCATGGACATGGGCATTGATCCAACTGGGAAGGTCCTGAGATAAGGTGGCCTCGGCGTATGTGTAATTGCTGGCGCCGAGAACAGCGATAAAAAGCTGAGCATTTCTGATCTCTCCGATGTGGCCTTGACGATATCAACCGTCTGACCGGCAAAGTCCACAAACATCTTCTCCCCGGCCAGGTGGTTTTGCCGCAACGGCACATCAAGATTTTTGACCCAATTGCGGTATTGTTCGCAGAAGAAACTGTACTGGTAGCCGTCGGGATGGTGTTCTTTGTATTCATACCAGAGAAGCTGAAGGGTGACCCCCTTCTTCCTGCGCAGTTCCCTGTAAAGGGAATCCATCGCAGGCATTGAAGCGCGGGAAGGCTCAATAGATTCATTTTGAGGGTAAAGAAGGGCCTCCAACGCGGTGTCGTCAAGGTCACAGGCATTCGGCCATGTGAGACCTGCCTGTTCTGCCCGTTTCAGGTACTCCTGAACGGTACTTCTGGCAATGTTACAGCTCTTGGCAATCTGCCGATCCGAATGCTCAGAGAGCCACTTCAGCCTAAGGACTTCTTTGATCTTTCGCATGGATAATCTCCTCCCAGCCATGATGTTTCCTCCTTGAG